>NZ_RSCK01000003.1:176575-181005 GCF_003991895.1 Chroococcidiopsis cubana SAG 39.79 | reverse complement strand
AAGTAGGGATCGATCAGATCGACAAAATCTCCTAAAACACCACCGTAAGGTTCGACAAGAACCGTCAGGCGATCGCCTATAGGAAATTCGTAGGCGAGATAAAACACCCCCATGTCGTTTTCGGTAGAGCCAACGGTATCTCGTTCGTACACGAGTCGTCCCATGTTAGTACCCGTTACGTCTCTAAAATCAGGGAAGTTATTAGCATAAAGCGAGACAGTCAGCGTATCTTTACCAGTAAAACTAGTCTCGAAATCTAACAGCACCCTATTGCTGAGGGTGAAATTTTCATCCACCCTACCAGCCGAACCTGCTGTCACGCCAGAAGGAACGGCTTTGTCTTTCCCAACAGCTCCACTCAAAGCAAAGATGACTTGTCCGTTGAGTTTAGTCGTGGTCGAAAATTGATTGGCTTCCAGTTGGGCTGTAGCTGTTTCCAGTGCATCTACCCGACCTCGTAGGGTACTAAGTTCAGTCGCAAAATCAGCTTGCAGCCTTTGGAGCGTGGTTAGATCTTCTTTGGTAACTAGGTCAGCCGTTGCTGTAGCAATTAATTCATTCACTCGATCTAGACAGGCATTTAAACCAGCGGCAAATTCATAACGGGTCAAAGCACGGTTGCCACGATATGTACTGTCAGGATAACCAGCAATGCAGCCGTATCGTTCCACCAATGACTGCAATGCTTGAAACAACCAGTCATTAGGCTGCACGTCGGATAGCTGGGAGACTGAGGGAATTGAAGCTTCCTGAGATATTAAGTTATTAGAGGATTTGGAAGATAGGGTGTAGGGAAAAAACTCAGTCCCAGCAACAGCAGGTAGGCAATAGGCGATCGCTACAAGTAGACTAGTGCTGCACGATAGTAGATATGCTTTTTTCACGTCGGTCGTGACTCCTCACTCTCAAAACACAGTCATGACCTTAACTTCTACCCGATGAAATTATGATGAAATCACTGTACGATTTGCTAACTGAATAATTCAAGATCGATCTTTGTAACTAGGACTATCCTTCAGCTATCTGGAAGTGATGAAGTTTCTAGGGGTAATCGCACGCTGAAAGTACTGCCTTTACCCAATTCGCTCTGCACCTCTAAACTACCATCATGTGCTTGAACGATCGCCATCGCGATCGCTAACCCCAACCCAGATCCACCCGATGCTCTAGAGCGATCGCTACTGACACGATAGAAGCGATCAAAAATTCGCTGTTGTTGCTCGGGTGCAATGCCAATACCCGTATCTCGAATCCGAATCAGCGCGTAGTGACCGCTACGCTCTAGAATTACAGTTACGCGACCGCCCGATGGCGTGTACTGGATGGCATTGACTATTAAATTTGTAAACAGACGATAGAGTTGTTCTTCATCCCCAAAGACGCGCAACAAACTTTTTACTCGGATGTCAACTGTCAACGTTACTCCTGCGTCAAGAGCCAAGGATGTTAATTCTTCTACCAAATCGCCGATAATATCGTTTAAGCAACAAAGCTGATGTCGTGCTGGTAACGGTCGCCGCTCCATGCGAGATAGTAAAAGTAGATCGGCAACTAACGTCGTCAGTCGTTGATTCTGGCGGTTTAAAGTGTGTAAAATATCGTATGCTTCTGCTTGAGACAGATCGGGCAATCGCAGAGCTGATTCGACAGTTGCACCTAGTGCCGCTAAAGGCGTTCTCAATTCGTGAGCTGCATCCGCTGTAAACTGTTGAACTTGCCTATACGAGCGGTAAATCGGTCGCATTGCTAATCCTGCCAGCCACCAACTGGAAACTGCCACCATTGCCATAGCAATTGGTAATCCCACCAGCAAAACTAACTTCACGTTATTTAGATAATCGTCAACATCTTTGAGACTTCGCCCCATCTGCATATATCCCCAAGGGCGATTGTCCTGAGTATGTAATGATAAAGATATTTGGTGATATCGATTTCCCCTAGCATCGACAAGAGTTTGCCATGCAGCCTCTCCTGAGGTAAGCGGCACCCCATTTGGTTGAGAACCGAACCCAGCGATAACCCGTCCAGAACGGTCTAAAAACCTGATGTAGTAGTCGTCTCGGTGAATGGCTCCGAGAATGTGACGTTTTTCCAATTGCGACATTTGTGGCAAGAGCTGCTTGGTTGTCTGTTCCAAGCGCCCAGGTTGTACCAGAGTTTTTTCGATAGAATCGTGTAGCGTTCCAGCCACAATCTCTAGCTCTCGGTCTAGAGTGCGCCAATGAGCGTGAATAATTGCTTGGTACACTCCAAAACCAAGTAGACTTAAAATAAAGCCCATCACAGCTGCATACCAGGCAACTAATTGCCAGCGAGTTCGAGTAAAAAGTTTATTTTGCTGCATCGGGAATATTGAGGCGATAGCCCCTGCCAGGAACTGTTTCGATTGCATAGGCGCTGTCTATGACTGCAAGTTGTCGTCTGAGCAAGCGAATTTGAGCAGCTACTACATTACTGGTGGTATCTGCATTCACTTCCCAAAGCTGATTGCGAATCTGCTCGCTGCTAACAATCCGATTTGGATGTGTCATAAAATACTCTAATAGCTGAAATTCCTTTTTCGTGAGTGGCACTAACTGCCGCTCGCCACTTTCTTCGACTAGATAAACACTTCGGGTTGCGTAATCTAAAATTAGATTACCTGCTTGGAGTTTTTGGGGTTGAATCTGAGGCGATCGCCGTTGGAGCGCCCTCACCCTTGCTAGTAGTTCCGCCATGCTAAACGGTTTCACTAGATAGTCATCCGCTCCTGCATCCAAACCAGTCACTCTGTCTTCAATACTATCTCTAGCTGTCAGGATCAACACTGGTAACGGGCTGTTTTGCCTCCTCAGCCGCTTGCACAGCTCTATACCTGACATTCCTGGCAACGACCAGTCCAAGATAGCCAAGCTATACTGTGCGTGCTGGTTTTCTAAATATTCCCAGGCTTCAGTGCCATTTAGAACCAAATCAACCACGTACTTTTCTTGGTCTAAGGTTCGCTTGATTGCAGCTCCTAAGTCTGGTTCATCCTCAACTAGTAATATTCTCACAAAATTCATCCTTCTGCTATTATACGTGGGTCTTTCCTCTATTAACTATCAGTTAAATTATCTACTAAGAATAGATTGGCAGAACTAGATGAAATCAGGATGAAATATCGACTCTTTCTGAGCCAGATCGATTTACTAGTTAAATTACAAAATATTTGCTTTAGCGAGTCAACCATTAAAAGTTTATGTTTTACTACATTTTCATTCAGAACTTAGCTACCTTACTCACTACTAAAAATTAATGAACTCCAGCGTTTTATTTGCTTCTATTCACCTAGTTTAGATTTATTTAATTACCTTTCAAAAAGTTGTTGAAGGAAAGATCGTATCAGATGAAAATGCAAGTATTCTTATTTAACAATTTTATACGCAAGTTTAAAAAAATTAATTTTTGCTCTTAAAGTAAGATTATTACAATATTTTCTAAAAACTTTGCTAGTAGCAAAGTGTGAAATAGAACTGTAGCTTCCTTCTCGCTTCAACATAGTCCTCAGTTCTAAAAAGGATTTCATCCGAATTTCATCTCTGTCTGAAATAATAAGCAGGTAGTGGCGACAAACATGACGCTATTTGCCGAATAAGTTGGGTATTTCTGTCAACTTAACAATATAGGTGTGAGCGAAAACTATGACAAAGTTCTTGTGGATTGCTTTGGGATTGTGTCCGGTTACGCTTGTAGGTACTACTCTATTTTTGACAGTCCGCACTCAAGCTGCTGAAGCTCCTGCATCGGAGATAGTTATAAATCCCTCAGAACAAAAAATTACACAACAAAAAATTGCACAACTAAGCCAATCTAATTCAACATTACAACCAGTTGCTCAACAGCTAGATGAGACCAGCTTTGATGAAATTAACCAAAATAGCCAAACCACAGATGCTCTAGCTCAAGTTACCTCTGTTTCTCAGTTGTCAGACGTACAGCCTACCGACTGGGCGTTTCAAGCCTTGCAGTCCTTAGTCGAGCGTTATGGTTGCATTGCTGGGTATCCCGACGGAACTTATCGCGGTAACCGCGCTTTGACTCGTTACGAGTTCGCTGCTGGTTTAAATGCCTGTTTAGATCGAGTGAATGAATTAATTGCTACAGCAACGGCTGACAATGTGACTAAAGAAGACCTAGCAACTTTACAACGGTTACAAGAGGAGTTTTCTGCCGAACTTGCTACTCTACGCGGTCGCGTTGATGCTCTAGAAGCTCGGACATCTGAATTAGAAGCCAATCAGTTTTCGACTACCACTACGCTAACTGGAGAAGTAATTGCTGTTGTAGCTGATGTCTTTGGTGATGAGCGAGCTGTTCGTAGCGGTGAAGCAGAAGGTTCTAGAGGAGATTTGGACATCAATACTATCTTGGCTGACCGCGCTCGTCTTAGTTTCAACACCAGTTTTACT
>NZ_RSCK01000003.1:174750-176565 GCF_003991895.1 Chroococcidiopsis cubana SAG 39.79 | reverse complement strand
TATGAATTTAGCGATGCAGTTAACCTATCCCTAGCTTATTTAGCCAGTGAAGCCGAAAACCCTACATCTGGGTTGACTGGTGGTCCCTTTGTAGCATTAGCCCAGTTTACCTTGAAGCCCACTAATACTATCGCTCTGGGTCTGACCTACGTGCGCTCCTATAATGGTCTTGATGCAGGCGTTGCAGGAGTTGGAAGTACATACTCCAATGACCCATTTGATGGAGAAAGCTACACGTCAGATTCTTATGGCTTAGCAGCAAATTTTCAAATCAACCCCAAGATTGCCTTGGGCGGTTGGGCTGGCTACACGCGAGCTGAAGCTGTCTCAGGAGTCAACGATGGATCTAACGCTTCTATCTTTTACTATGCAGTGACTCTAGCTTTTCCAGATCTCTTGCGAGAAGGTAACTTAGGTGGTATTGTGGTTGGTTTACCGCCGAAAGTGACTAGTAACGATATCAATGACCGTGAAGACAGGGATTCCTCTTTGCACCTAGAAGCTTTCTATCGCTTTCAAGTTGCCAAAAATATTGGCATTACTCCAGGAGTGCTAGTCATTACCAATCCCGAACATAATGAAGATAACGACACAATTTACGTGGGAACGATCCGGACTACGCTTTCTTTCTAGGCTTGGTTCTAAATTTTATTGCCAAAGCGTTGCTCTAAGTAGCTAGAGGATGAATAGGGTTAATCAACTATTAACCCTATCATTGCTTTGTTTAACTATAATTAAACTTGCCCAAACAATTGCTCTACGTTCGTGTATGGTGGGAATCTTCTTTCTTGCTCTAAATAATTTTTCTTAAAAACATCTAAATTTCATCTCTATTTCATAAAGATCTGTCAATCTAATTATTATTGGGTTCATTCATCAAGAATGAAGTTCAAAATTAGTCATAAAAACTGCGGTACATCCGTTGGTTGAGTAGGCTAATGGTCAATCAATAACATTGGTGTGAGTGAGAACAAAGTCATGGCGAAATCTTTATGGTATGCTCTACGGTTGAGTCCAGTAATTCTGGGTACCACCCTGTTTGTGGCGAATAGTACTCAAGCTGCTGAAGCACCAGTGACAGACTTGACGTTAAAATCCTCAAGATCTTCTGTTACTGCTGTAAACCTTAGAAATACTACCACATCAGATTTTAAGGAAGTTGCAGCTTTTCCTGCATCTGAAGTTGAACCAGAAAAAAAGGCAGGAGACACTCTAGAGAGCGAAACACAAGTACGAACTTCTGGCGAACTAGGTGAAAACACTAGAAACCAACTTAGTGAAAGTGTTCCAGCTACGGATGTGCTGGCTCAAGTTACCTCCGTATCCCAACTATCCGACGTTCAACCTACTGACTGGGCTTTTCAAGCCTTACAGTCCTTAGTCGAGCGTTACGGTTGTATTGCTGGTTATCCTGACGGAACTTATCGCGGCAACCGCGCTTTAACTCGGTATGAATTTGCTGCTGGTTTGAATGCTTGCTTGGACAGAGTTAACGAACTGATTGCTACCGCTACTGCTGATATGGTCAACAGAGAAGACCTGGCAACTCTACAGCGGTTACAGGAAGAATTTTCAGCGGAACTAGCCACCCTGCGCGGTCGCGTCGATGCTTTAGAAGCGCGGACGGCTGAATTAGAAGCAAATCAATTTTCGACTACCACCACACTATCTGGAGAAATAGTCGTTGCCGCAGCAGATGTCTTTGGTGATGAGCGAGCTGTTCGTAGCGGTGAAGCAGAAGGTTCTAGAGGAGATTTGGACATCAATACTATCTTGGCTGACCGCGTTCGTCTTAATTTCAACACCAGTTTTACC
>NZ_RSCK01000003.1:138917-174740 GCF_003991895.1 Chroococcidiopsis cubana SAG 39.79 | reverse complement strand
TCTGCTGACATTTGGAACTGGGCGGCAACCTTAGCCATACAAGATTTGGGTAAAGAAGGCAGCGTACTCGGTCTGATCTTTGGTCAGCCACCCAGAGCAGCTAGTAATGATTTTGGCGGTCGTCGCGACCAAGATACTTCTTATCACGCGGAATTACTCTACCGCTTTCCTATTACCGATAATATTGAGGTCACTCCTGGCGCGATCGTAATTTTCAACCCCGAACATAATAGTGACAACAGCAACATTTATGTTGGAACTATACGAACGACCTTCAAGTTTTAAAGCTTGGTTCTAAGGATTTGTCCTTGCTCGTCTATTTACGAACGGGCAAGGATAGTGCGATCGCAGCGGATTTATGAATGTACTTATAATAAGTTGCGCTCGTGTAGATTGTTGAAAATACTAACTACTAGTGCGATTGCCAAACACCTATATTTGGAAAGCGGATATAGTTTTCCAAATACAGGTTGGTTGTTATTATTTGGCGCTAGGTGTTTTGTTAATCTTTTCTCAAACTTTCTATCTGTGACTTGACGGCTCTGAGGTAGCCTCGATCGGTTGCTGTTTCAGGGGAAACTTTGTTCTTTTTAACTGCACTTTGCACCAGATCTTCAGCACTGACTCTCCCCGCCTCGTAAGCCGCAAGGAATGCACTGTAGCCAGGAATGCCTTGGTCTCGGAAGTAACCTTGATAAGCTAAGTACACTAGATTAAAGGGACGCAGTTGATATCTAACAGGAGTACTGTTTTTTCCACTATCGGCTGCTGCTATCTCAACTCCTAACGTAGGCACATCTGCAATAGAAAACAATAAAACTGATAGACCACCAAGGATGGCTAATTTCATAGCACAAACTCCTGAATAAACACTGGTTCGCTAAATGAGTTCAATTTTGGAGCGGCAGTCTGTAGACATAGATGACGATTGAAAAGTCAGCTTCTTACAAGCATCTAGTAAAAATTCAAACAAAACTACTTTCTTCAACTCGATCTTAGATAACCTGGTTGTAGATGAACTGTGTACTAATACAAGCAGTAAATAGCTAAAGCCAAAATCCGATCTCTACGAAGGAGAGAACCTAGTTGAGGTGTAGCTTCCTTGAATAACGTCGTCTTCAGTTCTAGCTTCGTGTTGTTCAAACTTTTAGTGCAAACTGCTAAACTTCTGAATAGCACTTCTGCAAGGCTGCAAGCCTTTCCTAGTGACTCTCCCAGTTAGTTTAGCTGTAAGAACTTTACAACCTCTTGTGTTCTATGCTTCCGTGGACTGTCGCTCTCCTACAATTCCTACTGACTTCCTACTGATTGACAAGTGAAGTGTTTAAATCCTAAATTCATAAACGCGTTTGATACACAAAGGATTTAAAACTAGTAGTTCTGCTCAAAGAAGTAAGAGCTTCAAAACTAAAAGAATGAAGGCTATTAGTCGCAAAATTAAGCGATCTAAACAAGCGTTCCTTGCAACTTCCACTAATAACTAGAGTTAGCCTCGGACTGATTTTGAAGCAACGGGATTATTTCAGGAATATCCCCTACTCCACAAAAACCGATACTTTCTGAGATAAAGTTGGAGGTTGTCCCTGCATCGCAGAAAAGTCCACCCTGCGGTGGTTCCTGGTTCAACGTCTCAGTAGACTCCCCAGGCGTAAGTTCCCACGCCCAAGCGCGGTACCTTCTAGAGAAGTTTGTTGAATAAACAGCGCGCGACCACTGTATTTGCTCGCGACGCTTCTCAGCACATTGCTTGAGTTCATCAGGTATATCTTTAGGGCTGACCGAAATTAACTTTCGCCCTTGTACTGAAGCCTTCTGTTCGATCAGACCAGAGAGTTGACCTAAGCTATTGTTCAGCAAGCCTTTATTGAACTCTGCTTTGTGGTTTGCACCGTTGTGTTCAAATTCTCCTAATTTATTCACAATTGCTATAGGTTTACGAGCAATTCTCTTAATTTCAGGCTTGACTATAGCAATCGCGTCATATTCTCTCACTAAGTATGTTGAAATTTTGTGATTAGTGGCACGACGACTACGGCGAATCTTTTCATGCAGTCGAGATATCTTCCGCTGGGTCTTAGCTCGGTTTGCTCCTTTGCCAGGATTAATAGGACAACTGAGAAAATGCTCTCCTGAGCTAGGGTTATAAGTAGAAATTGGACAAGTTTTTTGTTGGCGACTGAGCTGGCGTTGGAGTTGCGCCAATTGTTTCTCCATCTTATGGTAAAAGTTTGGCGGCTCCACTACTTTTTCACCATCAGTAGTAAGGTGCGAATAGCCTAGCGATACGCCTACTGCTTTATTGGTCGGCTTTACTTTGTTGACTGGAAAACAACCTGATAACTGTAAGTAATAACCTGAAGGCTCTTTGACTATTTTTAGAGTAACGATGGGTACTGATTTTAACCAACGTCGATCGAGAGTTTTAACCGTTACCTTTCCTAGTTTTGGTAATGTAATTCGCTTCCCTGAAATCTTAATAGGCTTAGCATTATTATTTATCAGGGTTCTAAATTTATCCTTGTACTGCTTGTAACAAGGACGTTGGCGTTTACCTGATTTATAAGCAGTCCATGCGTCAGCCAGAGATTTCAAAGTGCCGGCAACAAATCTACAAGGAACGTCGCAAAACCAGGGCTTATCCGAATGGTTCTTTTGAGCAAAGTAGTAGAGGAGTCCAAAGAAAGTGGGTGACTCTAACACAGGTTTGCGATAAACCTGGGGTATAGGGCAGCTCATTCGGTACGGTTTCTTTTTGGCTATCCGAGTGAAAGCAATAAGTTGCCCAACAGAGTTTCGGTAATATGTCCAGGGAATGGGACAACAGGGAACCCAAGTCTGGGAAACTTTATCCCAAGTACTAAAGCTGTTAAATTCCTCTACCAAGTGTAATCCTTGATTCCAAATCCATCGCTGAATGGCAAGCCAGCTATCGACTTTTGCCTGTTGGTAACGATTGAGATTTAACTTGAATTCGACAGTCCGCATGATATACCAAGTTTCCCTTCCAAGCAGTGGAGACACATCAGGCAGCAGGAGTAGAAAATGTACAAAGCGAAGCAGTGTAGAAAAAAGAGAGTTATGGAAGTAGTAACGTAAACTAACTTCTCAATCGCGCTACTTCTTGAGCAAAATACTCAGTGGATATACAACTTAATAAATTGACATCTTTAAATGAAATCACGATGAAATAAATTTCAGTCAAAGAAAGCCGTTATCGCACTAGATCTTTCCTGATTCACCTTCTCAAAGCACAGTCTATTATCTTCAAAGCAGATTGCTTTTTCTTGGCTGATTGAGTAAAGCTTGTAAGCTAAAGTATTTCAACTAGACCAATGTGTCAAACAGCTATTACTAGATTGTTGTAAGCCTAACAAACTTGTTACTCTTGCCTAACGTTTACTTAACGAAAATAGTTGAGCTTCAACAGCTCTCAGATATCTTTTATTATTTAAGGCTTGAACTGAAAGTTTGTTTCTTTCAACTGCGCTTTGAACGAGTTTTTTGGGGGTTATTCTACCCATCCTGTAAGCTGAGAGGAAAGCACCGTAGCCAGGTATACCTTGGTCTCGGAAGTAACCTTGATAAGCCATATGGACTAGGTTAAAGGGTTTTAGCTGACTAATAGTAGCAGCGTTGTTTGCTGTGTTGGTGACTGCTGCTATCTCAGCTTTCACTGTAGGTGCAGTTGCAGCAGAAATCAGCAAAACTGATAAGCTACTGAGTAGAAAAAATTTCATGAGCGTAAAATCCTAAACAAACTTCGCCTAACTGAAGAAGTTCAAGCTTGATACTGAAGTCTGTCACTACTGCAAGCGAAAAATAACTTTTTAAGTCTCAGTTGAGCTTGGAATAAAATTTCTGTTAGCTTTGCCTTAACAAATCAAGTAGTTTTTCAAGCAGCAAGCAAACAAAATCAAGTTTCAAAGTGATTGGAGCAGAGAACTAAGTATAGACTCAGCCTCAGATCGATTCTTGTAATGAAGATTGAGGCAGAACTGTCATGGAGTTGGCGAAAAAACAACCCTTTTTTACAACCAGTAGCCTCAATCCACATCTAGCATCATTTTTTAGGGTGTGGTTGACGGTATAGTCACCGACCCTGGTGCCGATTGTTGCTCAGAACTATCTGGCTCTTGATTTTGCTGGGTTGGTACTTCAGATGGCGAGCTAGGTTGTTCTGTTGATGAAGTGCTAGGCATCTGTTGTTCGCTCGCTCGGGCTGCATCACACTTTTTCATAGCTGCGATTCTTTCCCTAGTACCTCCCCCAGTAGGTCTGGCTGGGGGAATGGATTGACAAGCTCCTTTATTAGATCTATTCGAGCTTTCTGCATAGGCAGCAGAACCGAAAAAAGTGTTAGTAAAGCCGATCGCAGGTATAGCTAGGACGAATACGGTACCAATAACAAATCCTTTCATGACAAAACTCCAAATGAAGAGGTGAAATAGCAAGAATAGTCAGACTAAATGCGGGATAAAAGTTTAGTTTTCCCACGCTAACTCTTAACGGTTAAAAATTGAGGCTTCGCTGATAAGTCCTGCAATCAGAGAAAATTTCCCGATCGGATGAGGACTCGTTTGAATCTGAACCATACTGATTTTTCGGTTGGCATTCATTCCAATACTTCCACCGTATGCTGGGTAAGCCAAGTGAACACTGACAAATGCTCTGCCTAAAAATTGAAAGTGCCGTTCCCGTAGACACTGATTGAACAAAAGCTGCCATAGGTCTAGCTCAAGTTTTGCACAAACCTAAAGTTAGAACTAGCTGTTAGTTATTCCGATCGCTCTAGTTATACCTGAGTGAAAACGATTATACTAGCAATTGTCTTTGAGACTAACAAACAAGCTTAGCTGCAAATCTTAACCTAGATTAGTCAACTAAAAATTCTTATCCGACCAATTTCTCAGTTTTTTTAGTTAATTAGAATTGACTGATTTGGTCGAAAGAAGTCGTTTGAAGATACAACAGAATATTAGTATCTGAGTACCTATGCATTCGAGTCCGAACCTAAGATTAACGTCTTCCTTAAAGAAAGGCAGCAGCTCATCCCTTTATTTACTATCTTGACAGCTTTAGATGAATTTAGGGTGAAATATTAAAATTCACTCCCAGAATTGTCTCATCGGTAAAACCGAAAGCGAGCAAACCCGATAGGTAGATCTGCATTGATGCCAACGAGTCTAGCATGAACCTTGTATAACCAAGCATTGGTAACGCCTGAAATTTTTACATCT
The DNA here is from genome assembly GCF_003991895.1 of Chroococcidiopsis cubana SAG 39.79. Lineage (NCBI taxonomy): Bacteria > Bacillati > Cyanobacteriota > Cyanophyceae > Chroococcidiopsidales > Chroococcidiopsidaceae > Chroococcidiopsis > Chroococcidiopsis cubana. The sequence continues at coordinate 169,503 of NZ_RSCK01000003.1, read as the reverse complement.
CTCATAGCAATCTTGAGTTCAGTTCCAGGATTGACAGGTGTAGGAAATGCTAATGTGACTTTATTACCTTCAACAGAAACATTTGTATCAACTTGGCGACCAGATTGGTCAAACACACCGATCTTACTTTTGTTTTTGACAGTCAAACCAGCGGGGACGCTAATGGTCAACTGGGAGAGAGGTTTACTCTCTTGAGGGATCTGCAAACGAAAAGTGTGTCTAACAATTTTCCATCTGCTTTGAGGAAATTGGACGGAGCTAACAATACGTGGAACCTTTGCAGGAGCTGTTACGGAAGTTCCGTAAGCAGATGGAACCGCTGTTGCGACTGTCAAAGTAAACGTAGCAGCATAAATTAGGGCTTCGATCATTTTGACTCGACTTTACTACAGAGTCGGCTAAATCAACTGAGATTTTAGGTTTACTTGAATTAAATCGACCTTTACGTAATCAAACTAACAGAAGATTATGAAATAGAAATGAAATTTTAGTCGATCAAAATTAAAATTATCAATTTAGGCAATGATTGATAGATCTGACGAAAACTAGTATTTGTGAATGGTACTATGTCAAAATACGCAAAATAGTTAGAAATGATAAAAATAAATGGATTGACTTTACCTGAAAAAACAATAATGCTGCAAATGTTAATGGCGATGGCTTCCAACCATCCGTAGCACAAAAAAATCATCTGTTCCTATAGAAATTTCATCTCTATTTCATAGTTATGTGAAACAATAGGTGTTTAGCGTTCGCCTGTCACTTCTCAAATTCAGATTTAGCCGATCGGCAAGGTTTTGGCTTTTTCCTCTCGCGCAATATTAGTAGGATCTCTCCATGCTCCGAGCTATTAAAGTTTGCCTTTCACCTAGCTCAATTTAAAACAAAGGATTTCTAGATGCCTTACAAAATGAACCTTTCTCGAATACAGCGGGAGGCATTTTCTGGAGTTTTCCTAAGCCTGCTGCTTCTAACCCCAGATACTAAAGTTCTTGCTGACGCAGGGCATGGAGGCTCTGAGTTTCAGGGCGGTAGCAATGCAAGTCAAATGACTGAACCGATTCCAATTGATACTAGCATTGCAGCACAATTAGGAATTAAGGTAGAGCCTGTCATCCAACAGCGACTGGCAACTGGTATTAAAGCCACAGGTCAGATTGAAACTTTGCCGAATCGTCGGGTAGACGTGACGACTCCGGTAGGGGGGACAGTAATCAAACTGTTAGTCAGTCCAGGGGAACAGGTGAAAGTAGGTCAGGCGGTTGCCATTATGACTAGCCCAGACTTGGCAGAACTTCGCACCAGTGCTTTGGACAGACAGGCAGAGGCGATCGCCAGCGTACAGCAAGCACAAGCAGACCTAAGGCTGGCGCAACAAAATTACGTACAGCAGCAGAAGATAGCTGCTACTGACATTCAGCAAGCCCAGACTGCCCTAAATTTTGCACAGGAGAGGTATGACCGAGACAAGGAGTTACTAGATAGGCGTGCCATTCCCCGACGGCAGGTGTGGGAGTCTGAAACTCAACTGGCAGTTGCAAAAGCAGCCCTTGCCAAAGCCCAAAGCCGCTTGCAGGTTTCAGAGGCACAGGCACAACTAAAGCGCGCCCAGTCGGGACTGGAAGTAGCGCGATCGCGGGTAGCACTGAGCAATCAAACTTATCAAACCCGACTCCGGCAGTTGAGAGCTACCCCTAATGCAGATGGCACGATAACCATTAAGGCTCCTATTTCTGGTGTTGTAGCTAACCGAGAAGCGACGATAGGTGAATCAGGACAGGATGCAGGCAAGAGGATCATGACGATTGTCGATGGTAGTGGAGTTTTCGCCACGGCAAATATTTACGAAAAAGACAGTAATCAAATCAAAGTTGGTCAAACAGTACGAATAAAAATTGACAGCTTGCCAAATCGTACATTTAGGGGACGGGTAGCAGTGATCGGTTCGGCGATCGAAGGAGAAAACCGCATTGTTCCAGTGAGAACAGAACTAGACAATCCAGGTGGCGTGCTGAAGCCAGGAATGTTCGCTCAGTTAGAGATTTTGACCGCTCGCACTCCAACAGCAGTACTGGCGGCTCCCAGTGCAGCGATCGTGGAAGCGGGCGGCAAAGATATTGTCTACGTCCAAAAAGGTAATACTTATCAGCCTACTGAAGTGACACAGGGGCGTACCGCTGACGATTTGATCGAAATAAAAAGTGGAATATCTGCTAGCGATCGCATTATTACTCAGGGTGCGCCCCTCCTCTATGCCCAATCTCTACGAGGCGGCGGCAAGAAAGAAGGGGAAGACTCTCACGGTGAAGAATCAGGCTCCCCTAGTGAAGAGGCAAAATCCCCAAGCTCCTCTCCTTTACCCTGGTGGCTCATCCTACCCTTGGGTGGGGCAAGCCTGGCTGGAGCTTTCTGGGTGGGTTCATTCTGGACAAAGCGTCGTCTTCGGTCTAACCCGATTTCCCAGGTTGATTCAGGTGTTTACGAAACTGGAGTCGATCTAGATGGCTCCAAATCAAATGGCTCATTTCCCTTTGAGCATGGAGATGAGAAACCTGAAGCAAGCCGAAATCCCCATCAATAGCTGAATTAACTATGCTGAATTCCATTGTTAAATGGTCAATTGCCCAACGCTGGCTGGTCGTCATTGCTTGGATTATTGTGGCTGTGTGGAGCTTGCAGTTGCTGCTCCAGATGCCCCTGGACGTGTTTCCCACCTTTGCACCGCCGCAGGTAGAAATCCTTACGGAAGCCCCTGGCTTTGCACCAGAAGAAGTAGAGTCTCTGGTAACTCTCCCGATTGAGAGCGCCATTAATGGTACTCCAGGAGTAGAATCCGTTCGTTCCTCTTCTGGAGTTGGATTATCTCTAGTGCGAGTTGTATTTAACTGGAGTACGGATATTTATAAAGCTAGACAATTAGTGACTGAGCGGGTACAGCAGGCGCAGGGTAAATTACCGGAAGGTATAGAGCGCCCCGAACTTGCTCCTGTTAGTTCGCCCATTGGTACCATTCTCAAAATTGCCTTCACTGCTGATACTACACCGATGATGGACGTACAGCGGATTGTGAACTGGCAAGTCAGAAACCGCCTGCTGGCGGTACCAGGGGTGACTCAAATTACCGTTTGGGGCGGCGATGTCCGCCAATACCAGGTGCTGGTCGATCCTGCCAAGCTAAGGGCGTTTAACGTCACTCTGGCAGAAGTTACTAAAGCAGTTGAAGAGGCAAATGTCAATGCTCCAGGTGGGTTTTTGATCGATCCAGACCGAGAATTTTTGATTCGGGGGACTGGTCGCTTGCAATCGATCGATCAGCTGAAGAAAGCCGTAGTGACGGAGCGCGATAGTGTTCCCGTGCTGCTCGATAACGTTGCCAACGTACAGATCGGGGCGGAATTAAAGCGGGGAGATGCCAGCTTTAATGGAAAAAAAGCAGTTCTTCTTGTGGTAAACAAGCAGCCAGCGGCTGATACAGTCACCGTGACAAAAGCCGTGGAAGCCGCGTTGGAAGAAATAAAACCTGGTTTGCCCAAGGATGTAAAAATTACTACAACCTACGACCAAGAGAGCTTTATTGAAGCCTCCGTCAAAAACGTGGAAGAGTCGTTGCGGGATGGCGTGATTATCGTCTCAGTCGTCCTAATTTTGTTTTTGATGAACTGGCGTACGGTGGTAATCAGCCTGAGCGCCCTGCCCTTATCTCTCCTATTAGGGATGGCAGTTCTGAAATTGACAGGGGATGGGATCAACACTATGACACTAGGGGGGCTGGTGGTTGCCATCGGCTCAGTAGTGGACGATGCGATTGTAGGTATGGAAAACGTCTACCGTCGCCTGCGGGAAAATCAACAAGAAGGGAATCCCGTACCGCCACTACAAGTAGTCTTTGACGCATCGGTGGAGGTACGCGTCAGTATCTTGCTGGCATCAGTGATTATTGTGATAGTTTTCGCTCCGATCTTCTTTCTAGAAGGCGTGGAAGGGCGAATTTTTACGCCAATGGGAGTAGCTTATCTGCTGTCAATTATTGCCTCGACGGTGGTAGCACTCTCCTTGACCCCAGCCCTTTGTGCCTTAATGCTAGTAAATCGGCAGTTACGTGAAGAAGAAACCTGGATATCGCGTTTGTCTGCCCGCTTGTATCGTCCGGCGCTGCTGTTCTCGTTGCATCGCCCTAAATTGGTTCTATTGACGGCAATAACTGCTTTTGTAGCCTCTATGGTTATTCTAAGCGGAGTGGGACAGGTGTTTCTGCCGGAGTTTCAAGAACCTTCACTTGTGGTGGCGATGAACCTTTATCCAGGCGTATCTTTGGATACGACGAATCGCGCTGGTGCAGTGCTGGAGAACAAATTTAAAGACGACCCCAGATTTACAGCACTCCAGTTGCGTCCGGGTCGCGCGCCAGGAGACACCGAAGGGGCAGGGGTAAACTTTGCTGAGTTGGATGTGGAGCTAAGCGAAGAAGGCATGAAAGACCGAGAGGCAACGATTGAAGCCCTGCGAACTGAATTTGAAAAACTCCCTGGTGTAGCTGCTAATGTTGGTGGCTTTTTATCTCACCGGATTGATGAAATTCTCTCTGGAGTGCGGTCGGCGATCGCCGTTAAGGTTTTTGGACCAGATCTAGAACAACTGCGGACGCTGGGAGGACAAATTCAATCGGTGATGAGTAGCGTGCCAGGTGTCGTCGATCTGCAACTAGAACCCCAAGTTCCTGTCAAACAGGTTCAGATCGAGTTTGACCGAGATGCCGCTGCTAGGTACGGCTTGACGGTAGGGCAAATTTCTGAAACGCTGGAAACTGCCTTGAATGGACGGGTTGTCTCTCAGGTTCTCGAACAGCAGCAGGTGTTTGATTTGCTAGTGTGGCTGGAGCCAAAGGCGCGACGAGATCTGCAAACGATTCGAGAGCTACTGATCGATACCCCCGAAGGTCGAAAGATCCCTTTAGCACAGGCAGCACAGGTCGATTATGGTACGGGAGCTAACACGATTAACCGAGAAAGTGTTTCTCGCCGGATTCTTGTTTCTTCTAATGTGGACGGTCGAGACCTCGGTTCCGTAATTCAGGAAATTCGTGACAAGGTTAAGCGGGAAGTGACACTACCACCTGGCTATTTCATTGAGTATGGCGGTCAATTTGAGTCGCAAGAGCGCGCCACACAAACCTTACTGGCGATCGGCGCTTTGGCGCTAGCGGTCATTGCGATATTAATCTATTTCTCGGTTGGTTCCATTCCTGCTACGGTGATGATTATGCTCAACCTACCCTTGGCGATGATTGGGGGTGTGTTCACTCTAGCACTGAGCGGTGGCATTCTATCCGTAGCCTCAATGGTCGGATTCATCACGCTTTTCGGCGTCGCCATTCGTAACGGACTGTTGTTGGTTGACAACTATAACCATCGACTGGCAGCCGGACTCCCGCTGCACGACGTGTTGATCGAGGGGTCAATGGAGCGCCTAGTTGCTATTTTAATGACTGCTCTATCGTCTGCCTTTGGTATGGTGCCACTGGCGTTTGGCTCTGGTCCGGGTAAGGAATTGCTACAACCCCTAGCAGTGGTTGTTTTGGGTGGTATGTTTACCTCAACCGCTCTGACGCTGCTAGTGATTCCAGCCTTATACGCGCAGTTCGGTAAATTTGTTCTCCCCAAGAAAGTTTCTAACGCTGCTCGATCGCGGGTGGCAGAACAATTGAGTACCTAAAGTTATAGCATTTTTCATGACTATTTCATCCCCTAGTGGAAGGGTGTTTCAAACTGACAGAAAACTTATGTTTAGTGCTCGTTTTGTGGTATTGACGATTGTCAGTGCAATCTTTAGTTCTACTCAGTCTCTATCCGCGATCGCCCAATCCAAACCAATTTCTCCAACTGTCTCAAAAAGCCAGACTGTCCAACTGCCGGATTCGCTCAATCCAAGTCCGAATCCGCTCGACCTTCCAACTAGTCCAGAACAAGTTCGATCCCAACAGGCACAGCCAATTACTTTGCAACAGGCGATCGCGTTGGCACGAAAGAACAATCGGGATCTCCAGATAGCAAGACAAACCTTGCAGCGCAGTCAAGCTGCTTTAAGACAAGTGCAGGCAGCTCAATTACCCACATTAAACACTCAGGCAGAAATTGCCAACGAACGGACTGCCAGAGAGACTCTTGACGACTTGAAATATCTAAATGAAAAATCCTCTCCTGCTAACGTTCTCAGCGGTACCATAGAAGTTGGTTACGACATCTTTACTGCTGGTAGAAGACCTGCGAGAATTAGATCTGCCCAAGAGCAAGTACGTCTCGAGCGACTAGAGGTAGAGCGACTGAGCGAGCAAACTCGCCTTGATGTCACAAATACTTACTACGATCTCCAAGAAACCGACGAACAGGTACGAATTTCCCAGGCTGCTGTTACTAATGCCCGCAGGAGTTTACAAGATGCTATCTCATTAGAAGAAGGCGGTTTGGGTACTGGATTTGATGTCGTGCGTGCCAGAGTGCAGCTTGGCAATGCAGAGCAGGAGCTGATCGACGCTCAAAGCCAGCAAGATATCGCCCGTCGTCGATTAGTAGAATTGTTGAGTTTGAGCGAAACAGTAGATGTAAGTGCTGCCGATCCAGTGCGGCAAGCAGGCAGATGGACGCTATCGCTTGAGGACAGTATTTTGCTGGCGTATAAAAACAGAGTAGAGCTGCAACAACAGCTAGCGCAACGGAGAATTGCCCAGCAGCAAAGACGAATTGCTCTAGCTGGTGTAAGACCGCAGGTTAGTCTGTTTGCCAATTATCAAATATTGGATGACTTTAACGACGAATTTAGTTTCAAAGATGGATATGCAGCAGGAGCCAGGCTGCGCTGGAACTTCTTTGATGCCGGAACTGCTAGATTTGGTGCAGCACAGGAGGATGCCAACCGAGCGATCGCTGAAACTCGTTTCGCTCAAACTCGCAATCAAATTCGTTTTCAGGTGGAGCAGGGATATAAAAACCTCCAGGCAAATGCCCGCAGCATTCAAACTGCCACCGCTGCATTGCAACAGGCTCAAGAGGGTTTAGAAATTGCCCGCGTGCGCTTTCAAGGAGGAGCTGGTACTCAATTAGACGTAATTGCTGCCGAAAACGATCTGACACGAGCGGATGTGAATCGGCTGAATGCAATTTTAAATTATAACCGCGCTCTGGCAACGCTACAACGCGCCGTTAGTAATTTTTCTAAAAGTAAATCTACCAACTCTTTTGAGTAAATAGAAGAAAGCAGGAAAAGCAATGCAATCGCCAGTAGCTTTTCTTGTACCGTTGAAATTTTGCAGGATTTGGAATGCGTTCAATGGAAAACATTACTGGAACTCAAACGCATCTTCATAGAAACGATGGCTAGGACGAAGTAGGTTGTTATGCGAATTCTATTAGTGGAGGATGAGCCGGATTTAGGTGATGCAATTAGGCAAAGGTTAAAGCAAGAGCGGTACGTTGTTGATTGGGTTTTAGATGGCGATGAAGCTTGGATGTATCTAGAAACATACTGGGCAGAGTATACACTAGCTATCTTCGACTGGTTACTGCCAGGGCTATCAGGCTTAGAACTGTGTCGGCGGCTGCGGCTGCGGAATAATTCGATGCCAATTTTAATCCTAACAGCTAAATGCGATCTTAGCGATCGAGTGACTGGGCTAGATGCAGGGGCAGATGATTATCTGGTAAAACCGTTTGGCATGGCAGAACTGCTGGCACGGTTGCGGGCATTGCAGCGCAGATCGCCTCAGATCCAACCCCAGCAACTTCAAGTTGGCGATCTGATTCTAGATTACGGCACTCACACTGTCTGTCATCAGAAGCAAAGCGGTGACAGGCAGTTTCTTTTACTGACACCAAAGGAATTTCAACTGTTAGAATGTTTTATGAAGCGCCCTAACCAGGTGATCGGCGGCGAGCAAATTGTCAAGCTCATTTGGACGGCAAGTACAGAACCAACTAGTAACGTTCTAGCAGCCCAAATCCGTCTGCTACGGCGCAAACTGGCAGAAATTGGCAGTAGTTGCTCGATTGAAACTCTCTATGGCATGGGATACCGTTTCAACATCATCCTCGCTCCAGAATAGGCTATTTCTACTGACTCGCTGGCGACTGGCAGGAATATATGCTAGTGTTGTCGGGCTGATTTGCACTCTAGCTGGATTTATTCTTTATCACGCGATCGCCCATACAGGTCTGGCTGCTATAGATCGAGAACTGGAGTCTGTAGCAAGTACGCTGCACGATAGCCTCGAACCAAGCCTAGTTTACCCTAATCGCGTAAGACCGGACGCTCAAAAAATCCTACCAAGTCTATGCACGGATGGGATCGGCTGCTTAACGCGAACAGCAGTAGCCAAGTCTCATTCTACAAATATCTTTGACCAAAGCAACTACTACCTACGTTTATTAGACACCTCTGGAAACCTGGTTGCCGTAACAGGTTTTCACCCTACGGGGCTGCCAATTTTGCTAGAACAGGACACTTGGCAAATCCTCCAAAACCGCGATGGTCGGCGTTATCGTCAAATTTCTTTATCTCTTCATCCTAACAAGAATCTGCTTTGGGGATACATCCATGTGGGGCGATCGCTGGAGGACTTCGATCGGTCGCTTGCTTACTTGCAATTAATTCTATTAGCAGGGATACCAATTGGCATCATTGTGATCGGAGCTTCAGCTTGGTGGTTTTCAGGAGTAACGATCCAACCCATTTATAGTTCTTATTTAAAAATGCGACAGTTTACAGCTGACGCTGCACATGAATTGCGGACTCCCATAGCAACGATCCAAGCCACAATGGAAAACAAAAGCCAGATCGAGCAGCCTTGGTCCGAGCAAGAGATAGAGAACGCTCTAACAACCATCGAACGTCAGAATAATCGCCTTTCTCGATTAGTTGAGGATCTTTTGTTACTTTCGCGAATGGAAAATCCGGCAAAAACATTGCACAAACAGCAAGCGTTAGTAATGAAACTGAGTTCCTGTAATTTAAACGAATTAGTCAGTGATGTAGTAGAAGGATTTTCTATTCTGAAAATTGCCGCTACTTTAAAGCTAACAGCTGATATACGGGTACGCCAAGCCCTTTACGCGATCGGAGATGAAGAGCATCTCGGTCGCTTAATTTCTAACTTAGCGAGCAATGCAATGCAGTACACCCCCCCAGGGGGTAGAGTCACGATCGTTCTAGACCGACACGAGCATTGTGCCATCATTCAGGTTGTAGACACGGGCATCGGCATTGCTTCCGAACACCAAGCTCGAATTTTCGACCGCTTCTATCGCGTGAATAGCGATCGCTCTCGCCAGTCGGGGGGTACTGGATTAGGTCTAGCGATTGCTCAAGCGATCGTCCAAGCACATCATGGCAGCATTCAGGTTCAAAGTGAGTTGGGTAGAGGAAGTACGTTTACTGTTCGGCTACCCTTAAACTAAGGCATTGCCGCATGACACAATAGCGTTAAGTCAGTTCGCGTCCGAGGAGTTGCTTGCGATCGCAACTTGATTTTATACCTTAGCGCGAAGCCATCTTAGTAACTTTTTTCCTTCTACGCCGCTAATGAATTCGTGTCGTTCGTCGAGCTAAAATTTCAATCTACAGTGGATTCATCTTATTCATTCATATTGCGGTAAGTAGCAACTGCCGAGGGTGAAACGCGATTAAGGTAACGAAAGATCCAATACTTAAAGATCACATCCAAGACCACTGGGAAAGTGGCTATGAACATAAAAACAAAATCTTTATTTTCTGGAAGACCGAAATGCTGTAAAGTATTTTCCAAAATTACTTCCCAACCATGCGAAGAGTGAAAGCCGACAAATAGATCGGTAAGCAGGATAATTAAAAATGCTTTGGCAGAATCACTTAATCCATAAACTATTTCATCAATAAAAGACTTAAATATTGCTATCTCTCGTTTTCCTATTACAAGTAAAGCCACAAACGTAGCCACTGACAGTAGATCTGCAAAAATACTTTTAAGTGCGTTATTACTCTCAAGGTTATATTTTTGAGCTAGTTCAGAAGCTTTTTGTTTTAACTTTTTCTCTGTAATTTCTGGAGTAAGAGCTAGAGATTCTCCAGCTAAAAAATCAAAACGAAGTTTCTCTTCAAAATTTTTTAATTCAGTAAGTGCTCTTTCTTCCTGAGAAGAATTCAAATAAATATTTGATTGGTTATTATTCCAAAATGAATTTACCAAAGGACTTATTATAATCCCTTTAGCTAGCTGATTCATTAAAAAAGGTACTAGAACAAGAATTAATAAATAACGTATAGAAACGATGGTTCGGTATCGAGAGCGGCGGAACTCTTGAATCACCTCAGTTTCTGCATTTGGGTTCAAGTTCCTTTTGAGTTTTTCTATAGTTCGACCAATGGAACGGGGAATAACGCTAGGTTCATCAAGCGATGTCCTTGATGCCGATTTTTTTTCTGAGATGAGTTTATTAAATTTATCTTGCAGTGCTTGAATCTTTTTCATAGGAATTTGTTCGCTAGGCTTAATTAAAGAAGTGTCGCTAGCTGTGTCACTTATTTGAGATATTAAATTGCACTCAACTTTATTTTTTGAATTTGAGAATTTGTATTTAATAAGAACTTCCTCAATAAAAATTAGTTTTTCTACTGTTTTACAAGTAACGGCTTTTACTTCTATAGTCTGACGATTATCTGTTATGTCCTCTTGTACCAGTTCAATAATATTTGAATTTTTACTATAAGAAGAAATATTTATAATGAATAGATTGATAATAGAACGGCTTAGTTTAAATTCCGATAATCTGGTCTGAGCAATTTGTAGATATTTAGACAATTCAGATTCAATATAGTTAACAACATTATCGCTATAATCATCCAGTGATGAGACTTGCCCACCTCTAAGGTATTCATTTTCTATTCTTTCGATCTCAAGTGCTGCATTATAAGCTGCATTCAGAGAACGTTCGGGGGTTTGCCACAGCCAATCGATAGCATCATGCCAATACTTTTTCATAAGAAAAAGAGCGTAATTTTCAAATGATAATTGATTGATAGCTTTATTCAATAAGAAGGGAGCTATCAATCAATATATTGACAGAATTCTATGAAATAGAAATGAAATTTTTGCTTGTTAAAGAACTCTATTTTTAAAAATTCTCTGTAGAATTTTTGCAATTACAATACACCACTTGGAGATAACTTAGTAACTGGAAGTTTTTAACAGTAATGCTGTAGTTATTCCTCTCGCTACACCCAGCTTTAAACAACATTATCTGGAGCGAAAGGACATGGGGAACTGGGATCGCCAGTCTCGATTTGCAGAGTGGGGTGATCGATGCCAAAAAGCTCGTGAAGCTCTCGGACTACTCGTACTAAAAAAGCATCACCAGGATGTCCTGCGGGCATGACCAGGTGAGCCGTGAGTGCTGTCTCTGTAGTACTCGTTGCCCAAATATGCAGGTCGTGGACTTGAATCACGTCGGGAAGTTCAGCTAGATATTTGCGGACAGCCAATGGTTCTATGCCTACTGGAACTGCATCTAAGATGAGATTGAAAGATTCCTGGAATAGTTGCCAGGTACCAACTAAGATTATCAGTGTAACAACCAAACTCACAGCTGGGTCTAACCAAAGCCAGCCCGTAGCAACGAGCGCAATGCCAGTCAGTACAACCCCTACAGATACCGCAGCATCCGCAACTAAGTGAAGGAATGCACCTCTGATATTCAAGTCCCGCTTGCGCCCCGACAAGAACATCAAAGCGCTGCCCGTATTAATCGCAATTCCGATCGCCGCCACTGCAATCACCGTTCCTCCCGCTACCGGAGCAGATTCGCGAAACCGTTGGATTGCCTCCCAGCCAATACCACCTGCAACAACTAGGAGAGAGACAGCGTTCAACAGCGCCGCCAAAATGGAAGAGCGTCGCAGCCCATACGTGCGACGTTGTGTTGTCTTTCGGCGGACGAGAATGCTTGCTCCCCAAGCTAGCAGCAGCCCCAAAACATCACTGAGATTATGTCCTGCATCAGCAAGTAGGGCGAGGGAGTTAGCAATAATACCGTAAACTGCCTCCACAATGACAAACCCTGTATTGAGAGCAACGCTGATGATAAAGGCACGGTTGTAATTAGCCTGTCTGTGGTTATGTCCGCGACTGTTCTGCTGAGACATGATTTTCTAGCGATCGCAAGCTTTAAATAAATTAACATTATCGGCGATCGAGCTAAAGCCAGAAATTGCCTCTAAACTCGACCTTGAAAGTTAAATCTTCCAGACTCTAGAAGCTGAACGTGATTGTAACTAAGAGTGTTAACCTAAATCCAGTCGAAGCACGCATCATAATTCTGGTAAGGTGCTACTGAAAAGTATGCTGCATTTGTTTACTAGCTCGAACTCAGGTCACACAATCATAATAAAACTTCTAAATTTACCAGTCAAATCTGTATACTAAAATGTGCGGAATCGAGCTACACCTACGGGAATTTCTGAATCATTGCCAACAACTTTAGCTGATAGGCTATATATAGAATCAGAACCAAGAACTGGTTGCTTGACTTTGTTAAGTTCGATCGAGATTTTTGTGTTAGAAATGTCTTTTTTAAGAAAAAATATAATGATTCTTTTATCATCAACAAAAACATTAGTATTAATTTTCTGACCATTTCGATCGGATACGTTAATGTCATTGCTCACAGCTATGGTCGATGGAGTATCAATAATAAGCTGAGAAAGGGCACCGATATTTTTGGGAATGTGTATTTGAAAAGCATGTTTGACGATCCGCCAGCGAGTAGTAGGAAACTGTAAATTGTCTTCAATATTAAAAACTCTACTATTATTTGTATTTGTGTTAACATTCTCACTTGCATAGCTAGCTGAAATAGAAGCTGCAATAGCTAAAATCAAGCTGGTAGGAATGTAAATTAAGATTTTTTTCATCTCACACCTTGAAGAAATTTGCTCGCTCGAAGATGAGTTAACCTTTTGCTAAATAGCTTAACAGAGAAAGATGAAATCAAGATGAAATTTTGCCTAGAGACACAATTATCTTTGGACGAGGTACTCATGCCATATTGAAACGAGAGTCTATTACCTGGTTGAGTGACAAAACTCAAGAACTAACACTGTAAGATTTGATGTTGAACTCGCGCTCCAACTGCTTTTGAGTTTACTTCTTCGCAGCAGATGCAGGTTCAGGATCGACAAAGCCAGACAAGGAAATCGCTGAGAATAATCGCCATCCTTGATGCAACCACCGATCCCTTCGCCGTTGATGACTTTGAGCAAACACGACACGGCTACAAATGTATACCCGCCACTAGGTTAATTTGATGAACTATGCAAAGCTCTAGTTAACTAATTAAGTATTTATCCATATCAACCTTGCACTTGCGGAGTTTGGCTAAGGCTTCTTGCTGAATCTGCCGCACCCGTTCGCGGCTAAAGTTAAGCCGCTCGCCTATATTTTTCAGCGAAAGCGCTCGTCCATCTTCTAGACCAAAACGCAAGCTCAATACCTGCTGCTGTTGCAGTGTCAAAACTGCTGCCATCACTTGCTTTAAGTTATCGGACATTAATGACTGAATCGCAAACTCCTCTGGAGAAGCAACAGAATCTTGTAACATTTCACCCAGCTCTGTATCTCGATCTTCTCCTACTTGTTTTTCTAAAGATATAGGTTGACGTGCTACCTCTAGATACGAGATTACCTGGTTGGGAGTCAATTCCAATGCTGCTGCTAACTCAGAAATTGACGGCGTGCGTTTCAGGCGTTGGGATAGCTGGCGTTGTGTCTTTTTAATTTTATTGAGCTTCTCAGTGATGTGGATCGGCAGCCGGATGGTGCGGCTGTTCTGCGCGATCGCTCTAGTTATAGCTTGGCGAATCCACCAGTAGACATAAGTTGAAAGCCGATACCCTTTGGTGGGATCGAACTTTTCTACACCCCGATGCAAGCCAATGGTTCCTTCCTGAATCAAGTCTAGAAGTTCTAAATTGCGCTTGGTGTACTTTTTGGCGATGGAAACCACCAGTCGCAAATTAGCTTCTACTATCTTGCGCTTAGCATTCTCACCATCTGCGATCGCTTGTGTTAGCTGGGTATTATCTGACGTTCCCGAAGCTTTTGCCCATTCATCAAGCGACGGTTCTCGACCTAACTGCTTGGTTAGCGAATCTTTCACCAACTGCAAGGCGATCGATCGCTGCACCTGTTTGCCATAAAAAATTTCCTGTTCGTGAGTTAGCAGTGGTACGCGACCAATTTCTCGTAAATAAATACGAATGAGATCGGTGTCTGTTTGGGCAAATTTTACGGCAGTATGCATGGGAGTCTTGGGTACGTAGTAGCAATATTGTGAAATCCTAAGCGTTCTAACGCTTTATAACTCGGCTTTTTTGATTTTTTGAGCAAATAATATTTATAGTTTTCCTCTATGGTCTAAATTTGCTATCTTTTTTAGAAAAGCGATCGCTATTTGTATTAACTGCAATGATATCTTCGGTGTTGCGAAGCATTGTGTGACAAATTACGTCTAATGGTAGGTCATTTGGATTGTGTCCAAAAGGATTTTCAAGTTCGGAGCCAATTTCTTCAATTCCAAATAAAAAAAAACTGATAAAAACCATAACTGGGGTAGTCCACCAAGTCAAGCCACTCACTAATTCAACAGGTAAGGTCAGACAATATAACACTACTAGCTGCCTCAAATAAATTGCATAACTCAAAGGCATTGGTGTTTTTGAAATTCGTTCACAACCTCCTAGAATATTCACTAATTCATCTAGCAATTTTTGCAAAGCATTTAATTGATAAACATCAATCGATTGACAATCATATTGATGCTGTAAGTACTCTCCTATCCAGAAAGTAATCTCCAGGGGTGGATGGTTTGTATCTTGTAGCTTTGAATACTCAGATACGGACATAAGTGAAAGTAACTCTTCATTTATAGAATCGCGGCGCAAATGTAGCTTCATAGCGATTGCGAAAGCAACTACTAACCGTATCACTGCCTTTTTTTCCTCTCGATCTGCCGCTTCTCGTTCTTGAATTATTATCCAAATTCCACGAGTCAAATTACGAACAGCATTGACTAAATTTCCCCACAGTTTACGTCCTTCCCAAAAGCGATCGTAAGCTGTATTAGTCCGAAATATTAATAACAAACTCAAAACAAGATTAAAACTTAACACCACATTAGGAATACCATCTATTTTTGGTAGGGTTATGTGAATTTTTTCATAATAGAGTAGTGCAATTGCAAAACTATAGACACTAAAGAAAAATATCCAAGGAAGAATAGTTGGAACAACTGAGCCTTGTAATCGTAAGATTAAATAAAACCAATTTATCCTTTCGCCTGTGTAATCGTAAAATTTTTGCTTCCACGATCTTAAGGAATGAGTTTTAGTATGCTTCTTGATTTTCATTTTTTCCTGAAACCTTGGAATAACAACTGAATCAAAAGTACATACACTAAATTAAAAAGCAAAAGTTTGTTTTTTACTATAAACTTAACTACTTTGATAACATATCTATTTTTGATAGCATGTGTATTTGAAACAGTTATTCGTTCATGTTACGATCGGTGCTGTGGCTTACCAGCCGTAATTATCACAACGAACGTAAAGACTGAAAGCAAATCTACAAAAACATTTATTACTGCCTCAAAACTTTTGACTCTACTTGTGGATCGAATGCCTATCTAACCTTTCCTATAGTCTGAAGGATAGATTGGGGAATGAAGCTAGTTTTTCTAGATGACGTTTTCGATTTCATTCTTATCGTTATAAAAACTCAGGCTTTTAAGCTCGTATACTAAAAGCCTGAGACTAAGCTAAGCATGAGGTGTAAGTGATTAAACTTTATTATATGGAAAACAAGATGAAATTGAGATGAAATTTGTTGCAAAATAGAAAAATTTTTTAAGTTACATTTTTACTTCAAGATTAATAGTGATAATACAATTAATATGTAAATACTCAAGATTAGCTGAAACATAAACTTGCAAGACTCTATCTTTTTCACAAAAGTTGTCTAAATACATGGGTATATTTTAGTTAAAAAGAAAATTGGCTTTAGCAAGACGGATGAAAAAAGCAGAAAGTAACGGTTGCGATCGGCAAGGTGTCTCTAGCTCTATTGGTATTGTGTTCTATGCCATAGCGGTCTTTTCCTTGGTTGATTTTAGGTAGATGCAATTAGCTTTGCTATTCGTTGCCTTTATTGTCTGTTTTAGTAGTTTTCCCGATCTAGTCGAGTCTATGGCTGGAGACAAGTAAGTTTGATGCCAATTCTCTGTCCGAAATTTGCTACCTATCCTGTCCCAGCGAGGATCGGCATTTTTCTGCTGGTACTAATGTTGCTGTGGCTACCTATCGCTGTTCCCATCTACTGGGTATGGGGAACAGTTACTACCAGCAGTACGATCGCTCTGTTGATTCTGTACGTTGAGTTTTTCTGGCTGTTGCAGATTTGGGGCAGGAAAGTCCATCGCCAATCTCAGCCACTTCAGTATCATGGACTGGTGAGAACCCGCCAGAATGGATTTGAACTCTTAACAGCTCTGGGAATTGGCTTCATCAGCCTTTTTACTCTTTTTCTCTTTGAGAGTTGGATGGGATGGTTAACTTGGCAACCTCTCCCTAGAGTCCATCTCTCATTTGGGTTGGAAGGTTTGCTAGTTGGATTGGGTGTGGGAGTTGCTGAAGAATTGCTCTTCCGAGGTTGGCTGATTGACGAACTGCGTTGGAACTGTAACTTTAAGATGGCTATGTGGATTAGTAGCACGATCTATGCAGCACTACACTTTATTAAACCTTGGACGGAAATTGTCCGCACATTGCCGAGTTTTCCAGGGCTGCTACTGTTAGGGTTAACCTTGGGATGGGCAAGGCAGGTACACCAAAAGCGCTTAGGATTTGCCATTGGGCTTCACGCCGGATTGGTTTGGGGTTATTACCTAGTTGACGTATCGGATTGGATAAATTACACGAATCAAGTGCCAGAATGGGTGACGGGAATCAATCAAAATCCTCTGGCAGGGATTGTAGGCTTTGGGTTTCTCTGCGCGCTTGCCTTTGTAGTGCGAAAGATAGGGGAATTTGGAGTGACGCTAGATTGAAGCTATCTTCTTGGCGCGATCGCTGTTAAATTCTGTAGATCTCTAGATCCAATGGGGCAACTACTTGGAATTAAAGTCGAGCATTCGGAGAGGAAACGGCTTCAACGAGATCGTCATACACGAACTTGACGCGGTAGATAAGCAATGGGATTAACTACCCCCTTGCCCAGGAGATGCAACTCAAAGTGGCTGTGCGGTCCACTACTCCGACCAGTGCTACCCATTTGAGCGATCTGTTGACCTTGCCCAACTTGTTGCCCAACCCGAACCAAAACCCGTTGATTATGAGCGTAACGAGTCAGACTGCCATTACTATGCTGGATCTCCACTAGATTGCCGTAGCCACCAGAATTCCAGCCTGCTTTGACTACAACACCTGGAGCTGAGGCGAAAATTGGCATTCCTACAGCGGCGGCGATGTCAATTCCCTGATGCATCCGTCCCCAGCGTCTGCCATAGTTAGAAGTCACGCTGCCTTTTGCGGGCCAAGCGTAATACTTGGACGGGGTTGAAGTCTCGAAAGGTTTGGGTAGGTAGGTATCTACTGCACCCAGAGGCGGTAAATCTGGAGAAATCTGCTGTCCTTTGAGCAAATCGAGCATTCCTGATGTCTCTAAACCAACTGTGGGTGCCGTTACTACACTAGAGCTAGATTTAGGAGTAGTGGTACTGGCTGGTGTTGAATGCTGAGCTTTTATAGCTGGCTTTGGAGCGTCAGACACTTGAGCCATAAGCAATTTTGGCTTCATCGATCGCTCGACTGACAAATTAAGATACCGTAGAAAATTCAGTTTTCCAGTTAAACTATCTGCTTTGCTAGGGGCAATCGGTTGGAGAGGCGCGACTAAAGTACTACCTTCACTCGATTTCGGCACAAATGCGCTTTGAGTCGAGTATTTCTGTTGTAGTTTCTCAACCTCCATACGTAGCTTTTGGACGTGCAGATTAATTGGCGCTCTCGCTGCTTCTGGTTCGCTTAAACCTATATTCTTGCGTCGAGGTACTTCAGAGCCAATAGGAATAGTACTGACTGTTGGTTCGTTGCTTGTTAGTTTAACTGCCAATGCGCGATCGCTTTGTTGAATCATCAAAAGGTTAGAAGCTCCTGTTGAAACGACTAAACCGAGCGTCAAAGTCGCAGTTCGCATCCGTCGCTGATTTTTTTGTCGAACAAAGTTAGTGTATTCTTCTAATATTTTGTTGTTAGTTGTCAAAGTGAAAATTGCCGCTACTTTCTTCATTCTTTGCGTTCGTTTAGCTAAATTTATTCAGCATCATATATAAACAACGTTGCACAATTTGTCAAGAGTTTATCGTCGTAATTTTCTGGCTGAATATTCCTCTCAAAAGCTTGAAATCGAGCGGATAATCGCTCTTGCCCAAACTTGAGTGAAGTAAAGATTAGAACATCATAGCTATAGCGGCTAGCGTAAATTCGCTCGGTCTGTTTTTCAAATAACCAAAGCCTAGACTATAAAACCCCCAAACGACTCGAAATTTCAGCAACTTATTAGTTTAGCCTAAAAGGAGGCTTTACTCTATTTCCTAATGAATCTGGGCGTACATCGGCTCAATCTCCCCAACATTGGAGCGATCGGCATCTGGAGCAAAATAGTCTAAGCTTTCAACTCTAATGACTTCAATAGCCGTCTTTCTGACAATTAAGATAAATTTAACCGTACTTAAAGCATTTTTGATGAAAATTAAAATCATGCCTAAAAACTCGTTCCTCCTGTTAATGATTATCACTCTATTAATCAAGGGTGAAAGTGATAATAGTTTTCATTATGAATTTGCCTTTATAAACCGTGCATGACTCGCAGCAATTTTTGCACGTTTGAGAGTACGAGAGTGTAGAATAAAAAATAAATTTGAATTGCTGCTCAGATATTCATTATTTATTTGCTTGGAGCGAAGAAACATCATGCCAAAGCCAAGTTCAAACCATTCGGGCTGCTCCAGCTGCGCTGGTGACGAGCATCAGCACGGTCATGACGACCACGACCACGGTCACAGTCATGGCGACGGAGAGTTTAACCTAAAGGCGGAACTGGCTCCGGTGATCTTGGTAGTCATTTTATTTACCCTCGGTTTAATTTTTGAAAAGCAACTGCACGGTACACCTTACTCAGTCGGCGAGTATTTAGTTTTCATCCCTGCCTACCTCTTGAGTGGTTGGAATGTGTTGACGAGCGCTGGACGCAATATCCTCCGAGGTCGAGTATTTGACGAGAATTTTTTGATGACTATAGCGACGTTAGGGGCGATCGCGATTCATCAACTACCAGAAGCCGTAGCGGTAATGTTGTTTTTCAGAGTGGGCGAATTATTTCAGGAATTTGCTGTCGGTCGTTCCAAGAGATCGATTAAGTCTCTGTTGGAGTTCCGCCCTGACTATGCCAACTTGAAGACGAGTGGCGAAGTCAAAAAAGTATCGCCAGATGAAATAGCTGTAGGGGATATCATCATTGTCAAGCCAGGGGAAAAGATTCCCTTGGACGGCAAGATCGTAGAGGGTGAGGCTCAGCTCGATACCTCTGCCTTAACTGGAGAATCAGTACCGCGAACTGCAAAAGTTGGAGACTCCGTTCTAGCAGGCACGATCGACAAAACTGGCGTTCTCACGATCGAGGTGAGCAAACTATTCGGTGAGTCTTCCGTATCCAAAATTTTGGATTTGGTGCAGAATGCTACCAGTAAAAAATCGGAGTCGGAGAAATTTATTACTCAGTTCGCTAGGTACTACACCCCTGTTGTCGTTTTTCTCTCTCTGGGAGTAGCGATACTTCCTCCTTTATTTATTGCAGGGGCAGACCGCTACCAATGGGTTTATCGCGCCCTCATCTTGCTGGTGATTTCCTGTCCTTGTGGACTCGTGATTAGCATCCCACTCGGCTACTTTGGTGGTGTTGGCGGTGCTGCTAAGCGCGGGATTTTGGTCAAAGGCTCTACCTTTTTAGATACCCTTACTAGCGTCAAGACGGTAGTGTTTGACAAAACAGGAACGCTGACTAAGGGCGTGTTTAAAGTAGCGCAGATCGTACCAAAAAATGGGTTTACTCAAGATGAGCTACTCCAACTAGCAGCTGAGGTAGAGTCCCACTCTAACCATCCCGTGGCTGAATCTATCCGAGAAGCCTATGGGAAAAAGATCGACGATTCCCAAGTTGAGGCTTACGAAGAAATTGCTGGTCATGGCATCCGCGCCCTAGTCCGAAATCAGTTAGTAATAGCAGGAAATGACCGCCTGTTGCACCGAGAAAATATTTCGCATGATGACTGCAATATAGAGGGTACTGTCGTACATCTAGCTGTAGACAAGGGCTACGCTGGATACATTGTTATTGCTGACGAACTCAAAGACGATGCATTTCAAGCAATTCAAGCCCTGAAGAAACAGGGAGTTGAGCAAACCGTCATGTTGACGGGAGATAATCGAGCTGTAGCCGAGCGAGTAGCGCAAAATCTCGGTTTAGATTCCTACTATGCCGAGTTACTACCAGAAGGTAAGGTCGAGGCGATTGAAAAACTCATCTTGCAATCTGAAAAAAACAGTAAAGTTGTGTTTGTAGGTGACGGAATTAACGATGCCCCAGTAATTGCCAGGGCTGACGTGGGCATGGCAATGGGAGGATTAGGCTCTGATGCGGCGATCGAAACTGCGGACGTAGTGATTATGACCGATGCGCCGTCAAAGGTTGCTGAGGCAATCAAGACTGGCAAAAAGACACGTCAAATTGTTTGGCAAAATATCATTCTGGCTATGTCAGTCAAAGGTGTATTTATTTTACTAGGTGTTTTCGGTCTGGCGACTTTGTGGGAAGCCGTCTTTGCTGATGTGGGTGTAGCTTTGCTTGCCATCTTAAACGCCAGCAGAGTTTTGAGAGGAAGTTAGTTTGGAAATAATTAAACAGAAAAATTCTTCGTCGACTTACGGAGGTTGAAAAATGGGATTAGGTCATATTTTCAGAGAACTATTGGGTGACGATCGCCACGGACATCATCGCCAAGATCGTCACAACAAGTATCGCGATCGCGATCGTCATCACAATAGACATCACGATTACGACCATCGCGATGAGCATCATGACTATTACTACGACTATGGCGATCGTGAAGATTGTCATTCAATCCCTAGTCGAAGCCGCCGCTATCAATCGAGCTACCATGATGAAATGGCTGCATCTAACCCAGTAGTTATCTGTCTGAGCTGCGAGAGAGAAAACCCTCATGATGCCAAGTTCTGCATTGAGTGTGGCAGCGTCCTGCGTATAAGCCACTGAGTTTTGTCTGTGGAGATATTAGTAATTTGAGCGATATTGTTTCTGGGAGAACTATTTGATTTTCGATCGGCTTAATTTTACTGAGCAGTAGATAGATTGCTCCAGTCTACTAACTGTTAAATCAATACTCGAACAGCTCAGAAAGATTATGAGTTTCACAAACCTAAACTTTGAACACTCCCACCTGAAGCCTACAGAGGCTGTGCCAGGTACGCAAAACGTACGGCGACTCTGGATTGTCATAGGATTGCGAAGTAGTCTGTTGCTAGTGGAACTAGTAGTTGGGTTCTGGACTCATAGTCTGTCACTGCTTGCAGTTGCAGGGCATATGCTTTCAGATGTCTTTACGCTGGGAGCAGCGTTGATAGCAGCTTCTTTAGCACAGCTCCCAGCCACAGGTCGGGCAACTTTTGGGTATCGACGGCTAGAGATTTTAGTCGCACTGATGAATGGATCGATCCTCATCGCGATCGCCGCTCTCATCGCTTGGAGAGCTATTGAGCGATTCCAAGCTCCAGAACCAGTTTCGGCTTTACCCACACTGATTGTAGCGGCACTGGGCTTGGCAATCAACATTTTGCTTGTCAGCTTGCTGCACGAAGACAGCGATCGGGACTTGAATCTGCGGGGTGCTTTTCTCCATGTGGTAGCCGATGCCGTCAGCTTTTTCGGCGTAATTTTAGCAGCAATAGTAGTTTATTGGTTCAATTGGTTTTTGGCAGATGCAGTTGCTAGTTTGTTCGTTGCCTGTCTCATTTGTCTGAGTGCCTTGCCGCTCGTTTGGGATAGCTTGAGAATTCTGATGGAATACGCTCCTCCAAACATTGACGTATCTGCGGTTGAAGCTGTCTTGAGTACCAACGCCTGCGTCCGACAAGTAGACAAGCTGCATATCTGGACGATTACCTCTGGACAGGTGGTGCTGTGCGCTCATTTAGCTGTGGAATCTCTGAACGCTCAGGAGCGAGATAGTCTGCTCTTGCAGTTGCAAGCTCAATTAGGGCAAGCGTTTGGAATTGGCGAGTCCACTTTACAGATAGTAGCCCTCAACGAAAGCGATCGCGCTTCTTACCTTTGCTAGATAGAGATTGCTAGAAATTTTAGATGAGTTCTTGTTGTGAAAAGATTTATTCTATCTAAGCTCAATAAATACCTACGCGCTATTAGTCGGCGCGAACGAAATAAGGAAACAGCGATTGATATAGGTCAACAAAGAGCAACAGTTATTAAAGCAGGTAATCGAGCAAATAGTGAGATTGAAAAAAAAGTATACTGCCTCTATTTTTTAAATTCTCAAGCGAATCCAACTTGCTCTCAACCCAAATTCTGAAAAAGATGTTGTCAGTGGTTAAAGCTTTGAGCGATGAGGTACTAAAGTAACTCCCACAGATGATGGCTCTCTGGAAGCAAACCGTAAGAAGAAAAGCAAGTCGGAATTGTATCAAAGTCTGTCGCAAGCGCAAATAGAATTGTAAATACCATGAGGGGTGTCCTGGCTGGGATTGCCATTGTTGTTACAGGTTGGCTGTGGTTCGATCCAGCGATCGGTTTAATCGTCACTGCGGTCATCCTCATAACTACCTGGCAACTGCTCCAAGAGTCTCTCAATTTAATTTTAGATGCGGTTCCAGCAGGGATTGAGCCGCTAGCTGTCCGCACCTATTTAACCGAACGTCCTGGTATAGCTTCTGTCCACGACCTGCACATTTGGGCAATGAGTACGACCCAAACTGCCCTCACCGCTCATTTAGTCATGCCCGCTGGTCATCCAGGCGATGATTTTCTCGTTCGAGTCAGTCGAGAACTGCGCGATCGTTTCGGCATCGAACATGCAACGCTGCAAATAGAACTGAGCAACTCTGCTAATGCCTGCCCTCAAAAGAGCGATCGCCTTGTCTGAAAAAGCTGAAATTTCCAGAAGTTGCAGCTATCTACCTTGCAGCTGAACCTGTTGAATGAAGCTCAGGGTTTATTGATAGTTCTGTTTGGGTGTAATCTGCGATCGCTCCAGTTGTAAAATACTGTATATTGTCATCGGTACTCCTGTTTGGGGTGAATTCTGATTTAGATGAGATGCTACACCTTCGCCCGATCCTGTGATGAACCCTTAAGGGATATTTACGATCGGACGTGTATTCGACACTAGCAAACAAGTTTCGCGGCTGTGTTAGTGCCGCTACTGCGTAAGCGTTACACGGCTATGTTAGAAATTTACTTAGTAGAAGATAACGCTTCAGAAGCTGTGGTAGATGTTTGGATGTTGAAACTACTAGATAGATTGCCTGTCATTCCGTTACCACTACGACAGCCCGACCCTGACGTGCCCCTTGACTTGGCTGCTGTCTTAAACGCTATTTACGATGAAGCTGCCTACAATTTGTCAATTGACTATCGTCAAGTACCACCACCACCATTATCCAAGTCGGATAACCTTTGGCTGGAAAACTTAATCGTACCATTGAGGGAGGAGTGATGTCTCGCCCCAGCCAGGAAAAATGCAGACTTTGCTCGAAGTTGAGCGTCACTGAAGCTAAGCTCAAACACGGACAAGAAGGCGATCGCTGTTGGGACGACGAGCGCTGCCACAATCGCCGCTCCTACTATCGCCACCGTGGGGTGCGAAATTACAATCGCAAACAGCACCGTCGAACAGAGCGATCTCCAGAACAATTAGGAACGAGCGCAGCGATTTTGGAAATTCCCGCTCCAGCCGCTCCAGCCGCAGTCGCTCATTTCTACCGAGAAACAAAAGATTCACCTCTGCACGCATTTGGAGCTGAGTTATGGATGGGCAACCATCGAGTCGCAAAAATCGAACCAGTGCATTGTTTGGGATTGGCGGAGGCACAAGTGAAAATGTTACTAGTGCGAGTCTTAGAGGGTTTTTCTAGTCATAGTGAAATCAAGATCGAGCGCTTTCGTTCTTCGGTAGAGCTACATCCGGTAAACTGCCCGAGTCGCCCTTGTCCAATGCATCCCAATAGCTAAAAACGTGTTGGAAATCGTACAGCTCGAATTGGATTTGTGGCAGGCATTGGATGATGCTACCTCTGCTCCCGAAACGGCGGACGTGCGATCGCTGCTGCTATCTTTAGATCGGGCGATGGAGCATGGCGAGCTGGCACAACAGTTAGCAATTGGAGCTGAGGGGCTAGCGCGAATCGCAGCAGTTTACGCGGCACGAGCAGAGTCACTGATTTGGGAATGGGAAAGCCAGTACAATCCGACCGAACCAGTTGTAGATGTGGAAGGATGTACCGATCTATTCGTGCAGTCGCTACATTTAGATTTATCGGATTTGATTGAGCCACTCCAAGCAGTACAGTATCCCCAAAATCGACAGCCCCCAACTGCGATCGCTACTAATAACTCTCTAGTCGGACAAGTAGATAAATCGGCAGTGTTGGCAATGGTGGAACAACTAGAAGCAGATGATACTTCAATCCTATCCGATGTAGAGCAAAAAGAGCTCATACTAGCGCTCGCTCATACTGAAGATATTTCTGCTGAGACTAGCGCAATTGCTGATTGTTTTGCCAATATGTCACTAAACTGCTTGCCATTAGTTGAACTAGTACGGCAAGTACGGTATCCAGTGACACTGGAAAAAGATTTAGGAGATCTACTGGTGAAAACCTGGTTGGCCGTTCTGTTGGGAGACTTTGAGTTAGAACAGCGCGAAGATTTTTACAGCCCAATTGGAATCTGGGTTTCTTTGCCTGATGTTGCTGTCTGACAGTTCAGGAATAGTTTGATGCGAGCGGCAACGATCTATCAAAAATTGCAAGTTAGTCAATACCTGAAACTGTTACCCTATATACATCTTCGCTCGCTAGCAATTGAGATGCAGTTTGAATACAATGCGCTGTATCTAGCACTCGCAGCTTTCATGCCAGCCAAACTCGTGACCGCCGACTTGCGGTTGTAGAATGCCGTGAGTTCGCAACTGGAATTCGTCCAGTTTTTAGGCACTTACTAGTGCCGATCTGTCTGGGTGATTGCGACCGTCCGGATGCAGCACGATGGCGAGGTGATTTCTCTGCTGGCACGACAACAAGGTTTGGGAATGCCGTTGGTTGAAGTTTGGCTGTTGAATATTTCTTCCCCACATCAGCAGTATGTATAGTCAGAAAATTCAGGGCGGTTTCGGAGAGCGATCTAGATGAAATCTGCTTGGAGCAGAAACAGACTCCAACTAAAATTTCCTTGCCCGATCGACCTAAAACTCCTGCAAGGCTAAAACTACTTCCGCTTTAATCATAGGGACAAGACTCCCAGACATCGTTCTCCTGCTCCCACTCAATCTCTCGCAACTCTTGCTGCCATTGAGAATATGTGGATGAGTTCGATGGATATACACCTAAAGATTCCCAACGATCTGGCGAGCTTGGCACTGCCACTATTTCATCGCTCGCCTGCTCTCCAGCAGGTGCTTTTGGGGACTTTATTGGTTGATTAGCTTGGGCTAGCGTTGATGCTAGCAAACCAGAATCAGCGCTTTCTTCAACCTTTTCAAGACGATGGCGTTTGACTAGTTTCCGGTATTTTTCCATTGTAGAGTCATCAGGTATGAGAGAATCTGCTCTAACAAATAGAGCAAGCGCGTTAGAGATTGCACGCACTCGTCCTTTGGATAGCCGATCCTCGCTATGATGGGTTGCTTGTGCGGGTTACTTGCAGAGCGTAAATGCTCTCCTACCTTTTGACGAGTTGCTTAGCTGCGATCGCCCTTACAGCCTGCTACCCATTCTCTTCCCGCCCTTTCCGCATCTATCGCTGTTTGATAAGTTTGCTGTTCTCCAAATACTTCTCCTTCCTCGCTCAGCAACTGAAATTGCCAACGGTTATAGTCCGTGTAGAAAACTAACAGTATTTTTCCTTGCCAACACAGTAGATTTGCGATGCCGAAGGCGGAACTTGGCTTTGTCGCGACCTTCGCAATTTCTTCCATTTCCCTCCACCGATCGCCGCTATATTCTCGCTTTGTTCTTAGCCCGTTTGACCAGTACGGGTCTAGGCTTCTTCTTTTTATACTTTGGATCTTCAATTGCTCGCAAGCCCGGTGGACGACAACTCTCGCAGTACAGCGGTCTAGCTCCATATGTCTCCCTTTCTGTTGGCTGACTGCACTGTTGACAGATAAATTTGAACAGGCGGGTATGGATTGTGCGTTCGTGAGCGCGTACCGTGTACTCTCGAACAGAAACCCTTTTTGATGGCATTTACTTGTTATTCCTACTTTTTTCG
This sequence comes from Chroococcidiopsis cubana SAG 39.79, assembly GCF_003991895.1. Classification (NCBI taxonomy): domain Bacteria; kingdom Bacillati; phylum Cyanobacteriota; class Cyanophyceae; order Chroococcidiopsidales; family Chroococcidiopsidaceae; genus Chroococcidiopsis; species Chroococcidiopsis cubana. Next base: position 142,853 of record NZ_RSCK01000003.1, on the reverse strand, counting down.
TCACTATCCTAAGTTAACTAACCATTTAGCAAAAAGCCCTGCGCTCTACCCCTATAGGAACGAGCATCGCATTCAGTAACGCTGTTCTTAAGTATCCTGTTGATTCCGCCAAGCTTCTATTTGGGCTAACTTTTCTTGCAACACTTTTTCTAGTTCTTCCAAATCCTGTAGATTTGCAATTGTTTGAACGTCGAGCTGTCGTACTGTTTTTGTAAATTTAACGATCGCGCTATCTCGACTATGACTTTTGGGACTGTATTTACTAATCAGCTGCTCGACTAATTCTTTCACCTGGTTGAGGGAATGTTTCTGCTCTAGAACTTGCTGTGTTGCTTGAGTTCTAATAGACATTGCTTCTGATTCGCCCACATCAAGCTGTTGGCTTGATAACCGATTGAGTTCTCTAGCTTTGCTTGCGTCCAATCCTTGAGCATTAATTGCTTGTTTAAGATCTGGTGCTAAATTTAGCAATGGAAAAACCACATTGTTGATCGTGATCGGGTTGAGTTGTAAGCGCAGAAGTGTAGCAAAAACCGCCTGCTCTTGAGCATCTTTGAAACCAACCGTCTCGATCCACTGCTGTTGTTCTTCTTCGGGTGCGCTTCTAATTTGAGCTAGTTGTAAATGCTTTCCTTGACGCTGCAAGCGTCGGAAGGCAGTATTTAAGATTTTCGGAATTTCCCAACGCCGTTCCCTTAAATGAGAATGCTGCATGCCAATTAAATGTAGCAAGGCATTGGCTAAATCTAAATCGTGCAGCTTTTGTGAATGAATTCCTGTGACAATTTGTCCTTCAAACTTCTGGACTTCATCGCTCGTATGAGGAACGATGACTGCTCTAAGTGTTTTCCAACCGATTGACTGTGCTGCTCGCCATCTAATCTCTCCATCAAACAAAGCATACCTGCCATTCATCTGAGGTGGAAACAGGACGATTGGAGTTTTCTGTCCGTGTCGCTGCAAGCTCACTGCTCTCTCTCGCACTATGGGATCGGCAATCGCCGTTCTGGGTTGGTTCGGATCGGATTCGATCAGGGCTACTGCTATCTCGTGTTCTCCTCCCGCTCGTGCTAATTGTGCTGTTAGCTCTTCAACTTGTTGTTCTAGAGCTGCTTTCGTACGCTCATCCAATGCTCCAGTTTTTAACTGCTCGTTCTCTGCTTGCAATTGTTCTAGTTGCGCTCTCAACTTATGCAGTTGCTGCGCTTGCCCCACTTCCCCAAATAATTGACCCATGCCAACTTTTGCTGCTGCCATCGCTCTACTCCTCCACCATCATTTGTACGAGCTTTGTCACAATTGGGTCGAAACTTTTGCTAGCTTCGCACCCTGGTCGGTATAAGTGTACGGTTAGTCCCGCTCCGCTTGCACTCAAAAAGTAGTTCGATTCTCTGATGTAAGGAAAGCAGTGAATACCTAACCCTTCTATTTGTCCTGGTAGCGTCTCTATTGGGTCTATTTCTCGACGCTTACTCCCCTTTTCGTCGATTCCGAGGATGTTTCTATGCGTTGCCTTCCCCAATTCCACTCTGGTCGGTACGAAGCCTAAAATCTCTGGTTCTGGTTTGAGCTTTAACTCATCAATCTTGTTGTAATACCATTCCAGTAATCCAGCAAATCCTCCTGTATCTTTATATTCCGGTTTGATTGGCACGAGAACGTGAGTGCTAGCTGCTAGTGCCGCTAACCCCATCGGTTCTAAAGCTGCTGGCGTATCAAATACAATCAAGTCGGCATCCAACGAATATTTCTCTAAGCAATCGCCCAAGATGTAGTAGCGTCGCGCTGCAAAATAGATCTCGTTTGTACTCTGCTCTAGAGCTTCTCCGCCTTGAATCGCAAAGAGTGCTTTAACGCGATCGCTCCACAGCGGCACTAAAGGATATATTCCGTCAAATTTCTTCTGAAATAAAATAGCTGTCGATCGTTCTGGCACTACTTTAGTCAATCCCGCAAAGATTCGCAGCGAGCCTGACTGATCGAGTTCTATCAATGCAACTTTATAACCTCTGCTTGCCACTGCGTAAGCCAAATGTACTGCCATCGTTGTTTTTCCCGATCCCCCAGCGTTACTCGCGATCGCTAAGCGGACTTGTCTTTTGACTGTTTTTCTCTTCATCTTCCTTCAATTGCTTGAATCGAGTTGTGTACTAACACCAGTACACATAGAGTTCTGCTTCGACTATGATTTTGCCATTTACTTCCTGATTGCCTGAAATAGGAGCGACTTGCAACTTGCTCTCAGTTTAATCCTCTTGCTGTGTTTGTCAATAGCCTAACTAAGTTTTATCTACTACCGAGTGATTTTTGACTGAAAGTGACATGACTGCGGTCAGCAATCTGGGTAAACATCTGGATTTCGGTCAGCAATTTGGGCAAACATCTGGATTTATAAACTGACAGAGCAAGCGGCACGGATGTTAATCGCTCGATTGTTGCTAAATTGATGCTAAAGAGTATTTGGCTATCCAATAGAGGTACACTGTTTATGTCTACAAGAAGCAATGTAATATAAGAAACTTGACAGTATATGTCTCAAAATCTATAGAAGTCAGGTTTTTCTCCTATCGATTCAACTCCAAGCCAATTAAGTGCAGTCGATTGCATATCTAGCGCCAAGAGCGCCATTGCAGCTGCTCTCTTAGCTGCATTACGAAACGGCGTGCTAGATTGACAGCATCACGATAATGTGACTCACAAGTATGCTCCGACCATCCTCGGCTGGTCTGCTCCTTAATATATCCAAATGCTGCCGAATGTAGCAAAGCGGAATTATTCGCGAAGCTTGGCTCATGTCCCTTTTCTTGTACGCGGGCAATTGCTGCCGCTAAAAGTTCTACAGGACGCTCTACAAGAGAGCGACCGGAGGCTCCATCTTTTATCAATCCTCGTTGCCCGAATAGTTCGTTAACCAAACTCCGTACTTGCGCTCTATATCGCGCCTGTAATTCTAACTTAGCTTTATCCAGCCGAACGACGCGATCGCACTGGGGAACTTCTACTTCAACTGCTGCTAACTCTGCTTCCAGCCCTTTGAGAAAAATCTCGTAGGCTGATGAAGGCATCGTGTTTTTCAGTCGGACACCGTCAATTGTCACTTCTCCATCTGCATCTAAGTCCATGCCCTGCTGCTGCAACACGATTTTTTTCTTGTAATCGCGATAGGAGATCGATTGCCCTTCAACCAGAACTTGCCAATCCAACCCAACATGGTGCAGAAACGTTGCTGCGGGTATTTCACGCTCGGTTTTAGCTCTGGCGATCTCTACTCCAGATGGTATGTTGAAATATGTCGGCGCGATCTGTACTTGTCGATTGTTTAATACCGCTTCTACTTCAAGAAGGCACGTTTTGTAACTTCTGATTTCTTGAAGTTTTTGAGAGATTGCATCTACTTCCTTTTGCCAAGGTAACGTTACTCCAGGCTGTGGATCGCACGGACTATTTAGGTCAATTTCGAGTTGCTTGAATTTTGCGTCCTCGCCAACGAGATCGTTCGCAGTTACTGTCGGTGGTTCGCCAGTACTTGCATCTAGTAAGTCATTAGTCTGCCCCAGCTCCTCAAGTAAGGAAAACTTGGGCGATCGCGACTCTGGAGCTACCACGGGTACGCGCACTTCTAACAGATCTCCCTGCTTCACGCTTGCAGTGTTGGACAGTTGCAGCACGGTTTCACCTGCTTTGTAGGCAGCTGTTAGTACGGGTTCGATCGGCTTGTCTGTTGGTAAATCCTTGATAACATCGGCTGCTACCCCACGCTGAAACTGCTCGAATAACTCGCGCAATCCCAAGGCGGAATGAGTGACAATTGCCGCCCAGTTAGGGTGATTTAATTCGGGAAAAACGGATGCACTCGCACCTGGCACTTTTCGCAATGCCCGTCCCCATTCTTGCTCGGCTGGTGACATAGATTTCAGGACGCACTAGCAGCAGGAA
>NZ_RSCK01000003.1:5261-138907 GCF_003991895.1 Chroococcidiopsis cubana SAG 39.79 | reverse complement strand
GGGATATTGAGCGCCCGCACTAGCATCGCATGGGGTTGACCTGTAGCAGAGCGCTTGGCAAGCAGAATTTGGACTGCCATCTCCAACACTGGTAAGCAGAAGGAATCGGCTAGGAGAATTTGACGAAACCAAGCGCGATCTCTTTGCGCTTTGAGGATAAATTCTTCTGGCTCGTACTCGATCTCCCGACCATCTTCTTCTACCAAAAACGCAGTGCTAGTAGCTTCTTTGTACGTGAGTTTTTTGATCGGGGCAGGATTTAACTGCCAGGCATCTTGAACTGTGAATTCGTAGTCTGCTACAGGCGCGTATCCGATCGCCCTCTTGCCTAATTCGTCGGCATCTTCTACTTCTTCATAACGTATGTAGGGTAGCGACTGACTGTCCGAGCGAAATTTAGAGCCAGTAAAATAAGCGATCGGGGAATCCTTGAAATAGTTAAAAATAGTGCGGTAGCTGGCAGCGGCAGAAAAGTGCGCCTCATCACAAATAATTGCACCGACTGTTTCTGGTTGAATATCCCCCCGCTGTACCAAGTTCACCAAAAACTGGCGATTGCCCACTAGCATATCTGCTTGATGCAAGGTGTAAGCGTAGCTGTTGAAATTGCTTGCATCTAGCTCTACTATTCGGGGTGGCACAACACCAGAAGGCAAAACTTTCAAACTATACAGCAGCCATTGCTCGTAATACCATTTTATGAAATGCCTGCTACAGATAAAGCATGGAGAATATAATTCCAGCCCGTTAAGCTCACAATGATTTCTGGCGTGAAAGAATTCAGGATATGCCGAACTTTATCTCTCAATTCATCCAGATTATCGAACAACTGCCAGCCTAAAAAACTCTTGATGTACTGCCATAGTCTTTCAATTGGATTAAGTTCTGGACAGTGTGAGGGTTGGAATAATAAGATAATATTGTCTGGTACGATTAAATCAATCGCTTTGTGAAAAGAACCGTTGTCAAGTTGTAGAATGTGGAAATCTTGAGCATAAGTTTGAGAAAATAAGTCTAAAAAAGCTTGAAAGCAAGTGGTATCCAAGTGAGAAAACTCGTAAAAAAAGCGACAACCTGTTGTCGGCTCAACTACACCGTAGACATAGTAATTCTCTCGTTTCCATTGTCCGATTCCGATTGGTTTAACGCCGAAACCTGTTAACAGCCGACGCTCAATAGTTTTTAGCCCAAAGCGAGATTCATCTTGACACCAATAGCGTAGTTGCTTCTCTTCTATTCCTTGACTCCGTAAAGATGCAACTATTGACTGTAAATGGTTTGGGAGTTTTTTTTAAAGTCTTTGAGTTCTTCTGGGTTCTGCTCGCTACTGCGTGGTCGTGATGATTTCAGTTTCGCGTTTAGCTTGTAACGAACTAAACGATGAACGACGTGATAATTTGCTTCAACTCCTAGTACAGCTTTGAACCATAACTGCACTTCTTTATAACCAGGAAATCCTTCTGGGTCTTTCAATTCTTCTTTTAACGATACTATTGCTTCTGGTGAAATCAACATTGGTCTTCCCTGACTTTTGTATTGAGACAGCAATTGAGACAGTCCGCCATTACGGTATGAGCGTAACCAGCGTTGAACTGTAACTCGATTACGTCCTAGAATTATTGCCAGATGTTGTACTGTCTCAACTTGCTTTGTCTTCAGCAGATATAACGCCTGTACTCTTTCCTTCCCAAAAGCTGTTTTTTGTGCTGCTAATAACGTCTTCAGCTCTTCAACGGATTCGGTGATATCAATTTTAACAACGCCAGACATGACACTTTACCTTGAGCTGTTACTTTCTACTATCTGTAGCATACTTAAAATAAAATGGTATAAGTGAATCAGAGTTTCGCCTGGGATTTGCTTACGTGCCATGTTGAATGCTCATCTCTGCAATGTAGTTGTAGAGAGTTGGCTTAGAAATCCCCGTTACTCTTACAGATTTCACCAATTGTATGTTGGCGCTCGGTATATAGCTTCACAGCTAAGGAGCGCTTCGCTGGGTCAAGTGCCTTTGGTCTGCCTCCTTTGTGTCCCCGCGCTCGTGCTGCCGTAAGACCCGCAGTGGTGCGTTCGCGGATTAAATTGCGTTCAAATTCCGCCAAGGCAGCAAATAGATGGAAAACCAGCCTGCCGCTGTTGTTTGTTGTGACAATCGATTCTTGCAGGCTTTGCAACCCTATTCCTCGCTCATCCAGAGTAGATACAATCTCGATTAGATCTTTGAGCGATCTACCCAAACGATCTAGCCGCCAGACTACCAGAACATCTCCACTGCGGGCGAAATCCAGTGCTAGGCTTAGCCCTGGTCTTTGGGCTTTTGCCCCACTGATCCGGTCAGAGTAAATCTTGGTACAACCTGCTTGCTGCAAGGCATCCTTTTGCAGGGTCAGATTTTGGTCGTCTGTTGAAACTCGTGCATAGCCAATTAACATCCAAGGATTCCTAGCCGCGCTAGTAAAAAAACTAGTTATTTAACAGTATATGTTGCCTTAGATACATTTACTGAGTTTCTTTACCAAAGTTGAACGGGTTTCTGGCTTTGACGGACGATGGTTGCGGTAGTAAAGAAAATGGTCGTTTCTTTTACTGCTGGTTGCATTTAATCCTGGTTTTTGACTAAATCATGGCGTTGACTATTCAGGGGGATTTTTTAAGCCAGCTGCTAAACTACCGTTTGGTGGAGCTTTCGGTTAGTTGCAGTTAATCCTGGTTCAAGTAGATGATTGCAGGTTCAGTTGCAATTATTCCTGGCTCAGTTGCATTTAATCCTGGTGCAAACGAAATTATAGTTGCAAATAATCCTGGTTTGAAAATGTCTTGATTGCTGGTTTGAGCATTTATAATTGCAGGTCGCTACAGCTAGTGATTCGGGCAAGCACGAGCTGGTGATAGGCAAGGAAATAGTTGTCCACCGTGCTACTCCTAGCTATGGTAAGGTCGAGCCGACTTCTGGCGGTTACAGTTTTTACATAAAGCCAAGGCATTCCACACTTGGGTTGCCCCTCCCTGGGAGTAAGCTATTCTGTGGTCGGCTTCAAAATTGTCCCGACTTAAACATGCACCGCAAATCTCGCACTGATAATTAGCGCGACGCAATATCAGAAGTTTTTGAGCGGGGGAGAATAACCTTCGCATCAGGAAGCATCCTTTTTCAAAGCTAATACAAAAATTCTACCTTTCACAACTTGTCGATGGGCGAACGTTACCCTACTCGATCGCGGCTTTAATTTCATTTAAACTCTAAAGTCAAATTAAACCTTCAGTTTCCGATCCCTAACTCAATATGTTATTGGGTAGTGAAACAATGGTATCAGTCGTGAATTATTTTTTAATTATCGACATATTGGCTAGTTCTTCTTAGAAGAAAAGTTAAATTTATTACCTGTGAATTTACCGAAATTTTTGCCGGATTAAAAAAATAGTAAACTTGCGGTTTTCAAAAACTTGAGTATCTCTTTTTATAGAAGTAAAGAGGGACAAGCTCCCGATGATTTCTATAAAGAAAACGTGCAGTACATCCACTAATCGATTTAGTGACAGAGCGGTTACGGAGAAAAAATATGACCGTTGAGAATTGCAATAAATCTGCCAAAGTTTGGCAACTGCGATCGCTACGCTCGGCTTCGGCTTTAGGCACGATATTCTTGAGTACGGCTTTGTTTGCTTCAGTAGGAACACGTCAATCTCATGCCAGAATGATTGAGTCATCGACTGAAGTTACACAAGCTAGAAATAAAAGTTGCTCTGGTATCGAGCCGTCCTACAAAATCAAAAGAGCTGGTCAAACTGCTCTCAAACATTGGGTAGATCGCTGTGGCGAACGTGCCGAGATTGAAAAAAATAAAACTGAAATTGGTGGAACCTACTGGTACGGATGGTCTGTATTCATTCCTACAGATTGGCAAGTTAATGACGCAGGATGGGACATTCTGAATCAATTTGCTGCTTATCCTACCAAGAAAGGTAGAAGACATCCGTGTGGTGGAGTTGGCTCTAAAATTTCTCGTAAAGGTGATGCGATTGGATTCGACCTGCAAAGGAATGGTGGTTCTGTTGATGATAAATGTACTCGATTTACTCTAGCTAAGGTTGCCGAGCTACGAGGGCAGTGGACTGATTTTGTCATGCATGTCAAATGGACGGGAAACGACGATGGTTTTCTGAAACTTTGGTTGAAAACAGGTAATGGTAAATACATTCAAAAAATCAACTACCACGGAGCTACCTTCTGGAACGATGAGGGAACAGGACCGTATTTCAAGATGGGATTGTATAAAGGCGATCCTAACTTTAAAGGACCTGCTCCTAGAGTTGTCTATACTGACGAATATCGCTTGGGCGATGCTAATTCTGGCTTTGGACAAGTTGCACCATAAGCAGCCCGATCGCTTGTTCAATTAGGGTGGCGATCGCTTTTAAGTCCGCTAATCTTCAAATGGTGGTGCAAGTGGTTGTCTCAGCTTACCACCACCACCAATATTATCAGCTCTGTTATTATCAACGATGTGCAAGACCTGAAAGATTTTCATCATATCGTTGTAGAAATCGCCACTGTTACCCTCAAGAGCGTAGCCGTAACGAGAACGAAATTCTTCACTGACTCCTTGCTCTACAGCAAGGTAGTGAGCGTCCCAATAGGCATCATCGACTATGTATGCACCATAATTTTGTAGTGCCTTGAAAATTTTCTGAGCTGGAAAGGTTTTTAATTGTAGACTCTTCATCTCTATACGGGGTGGAATTGCTAGCAGGCTACCTTGTACGAGTTTGGAATTAGTCCCCTTATATTCACTCTCGGCATATCGGTCGGCACGGTCGGCAGGGAAGCGGTAACCGGGCATGGATTTAGAATAATGAAGATATTTTTTGCCCCAAACTAAGACTTTGATTGCGTGGCGAATTGGTTCTTCATCTGTTAGTTCGCCGCGACGGATAGAGCCGCCAATTGCCGATAGACCTGACCCGAAATGAGTGCCTTTGATGCCATCACCTTTGATATCAACTCCTCCCCAAGGATTGCGCCAACCATATATGTCTCCACCAGCGCTACAACGAGCCAGGGGTTCGAGTTGCTCGATCGTTCTGCCATCTGGCATCAAAAAAGCAGCAGCATTGTTCGGTGTCGAATAAGGATAGCTAGTTGCATCTGGAACGATTAAATTATTGGGAATTGGCAGCGAAAGATTCATCGATATCTGTTTTCCCGTGCAACGTCCAGGACCAAAGCTTCCGGGCGATAAAACCGCCTGTAATGGATCGCTATCCTTGAGCCTGTAAAAATACTCGCGATCGATCCCAAAATGATTAGCTGCTTCAAAATTAGCTGGTACATAGCTTGCATCCGCCCCTATTGGCATATTCCAGATCGAGCAACGATGGAAAGGTTGCTGCCACGGATTGCGAGTTTTGGGAAACTCATCGCTCGGTTTAGGAATTTCAGAAGGTAATTTTCCGCATAAACTTAGTTTTGTTTTACTGCCATCCACTTTGGCAAACTCTATTTGCTGGGCGATCGCCTCTGTGGAACTAGATGCAATTATCAGTCCAACTGCACCAAGATAAAAAAAACTTGAAGAAAAATGAATAGCCTGCATAATTGATGATGTATGGTTGCAAAAATTTTACGATTAGTGTTGAAAGTTGATGAGCTGTGAATATTTCAATTGAGGTAGCCCTGGATAATACAATCTGGTTTTACTACAAGAATTGAACTTATGATGAATTTGACCATTTTTCTCTAATTCTGACAAATACGTGTTCACAAGCGTTGAATTTAGTTTCAATTTTTTTGCTAAAAACAGCGCGTTTTGTCCTGGCTTTAAGTTAATTAAATTAAGTAATCTATTTATATCGCTACAAATGCTAGATTCATCGGTAGTCATTAACTTAAACCCAACAATCTTATTAGGATTTACCTTAAGTGGAAATGCCAGCCGATTGGGAGTATTTGACAGTGTAATCGCTTCAGATATACGTGTAATTTTTACTAGCTGCCATTTCTTATGGTTAAACTCCCAGACAGATAGTAGTTCAAAAAGGTCGTGTAATTTAATAGCTGGATAAGAGGACATAATATTTTAGCCATTAGACTCGTTCTAGAAAATCGATTAATTCCGCACCAGATTTATGAAAAGAATATTGAATTCTTTGAAAAGCTCTATCTTTAATTTGTCTAATTCTTTCTCGCGATAAATTTAGACATTGAGCTACCTCATTCAGCGATCGATCTATTCCATCTTCTAGTCCAAAAAGTAGCGATAGTACAGTTCGTTCTCTAATTGTCAAAATACTCGTTATTTGTTGGACACAATCGTGCAAATAATATTGGAGTTCGTCACTTTCACTCGTTCGACTAGCTCTTATATCCTCTAATAGTTCTCCTAAACTCATATCTCGTTCAGCTCCCGCTCCCAAACGTAAATCTAGAGAAATAACTTTTAAGTTCAGGTAGGATAAATACTGCTGAAGTTTTTGTAAGTCTATATCTAAAAAGTTTGCTATTTCATTAGTTGTAGGAGTACGTCTTAACTGCTGCGATAATTGGCGTTGTGTTTTCTTAATTTTGTTAAGATTCTCGACAACATGATTGGGTAGCCGAATTGTTCGAGCTTTTTGAGCGATCGCTCTGGTGATTGCTTGGCGAATCCACCAATAACTATAAGTACTAAAACAGTAGCCTTTAGTAGGATCGTATTTTTCTACCGCTCGTTCGAGACCTAGAGAACCTTCTTGAATTAAGTCTAAAAGCTCTACATTGCGCTTTTGATACTTTTTAGCAACTGATACTACCAAGCGTAAATTTGCTTCAATCAATTTTTTCTTAGCATATTTTCCCCGCTCTAAAGCCTGTTTTAGTTCGGACTCAGATATATGCGAATACGCCGCCCATTCCGGCAAGGTTGGTTCGCGACCGAGGGCTTGAGCCAGAGCGTCTTTCCTAATGATAGCAGCTTTCATTTTTTGAACCTGAGTTCCGTAACTTAACTCTCGATCGGGAGTTAGTAACTCTATGCGTCCGATTTCTCTTAAATAAATGCGGACTAAATCTAGAGTGTTGTTCTCTTTGTCTTGAATTAAAATATCCATTTTTTACTTTTAGCTATATTTTGTATTAGCAAAAAATCAAATATTTTTAACTAAATATCACTGATATAAGTACCCAACCACTAGCTATAAAAACTAAATGCCCCACTAACAAACTCATTGCATTTTCAAACCCTTCTCCTCGACGTATTCGATTCATAGCATCAAAGAGAGAGAAAAGAGTTGATGCAATTACAACAGTTCCAAATATTGAAAATACTTTTGTAAATATACCGTGAACTACAACATCGTCAACATTGTTTGATTGTTGCACTAAATCTCTAAGAATACCGTTGACTCTTGCTGATAGTCTTGAAAATACTGGTGCTATAAAGACTACTAGAACAACTCCTAATGGAACTGAGAGAACTGTTGCTTTAACTAGAAGGTTGAAGTTAAGATTCCTTCGTTTTTCTATTTGACGTGCAATGGCTTTTTCTAGCGCTACTGGTTGCGCGTCAACATTAACAACTGAATCGTTTGAAATTTGGTTATGCTGGTGAAGAATTGCGGCGTTTAAGTCGGCAAGGGCATCAGCAGCTAACAAGTAACGCTTAGTCGTAGCTTTTGCTACTAGCCGATTTAAGACTCGCTCTAATTCAGGACTAACTGGTTGTGGTAAAAAATCTTGCCACACCCACTCGTCTTCCCCGTAAGAATAAAGATCGAATGGCTCTACTTGTGTCAATAAGTGCAAGCAAGTGACTCCTAAGCTATAGAGATCGCTAGCGAAAGTTACTTTACCGCTTACTTGTTCCGGTGCTGCATATCCAGCCGAACCGATAGTCGTCCCAGTTTTCGCTAGTTCTGTTTGCGTAGCGCGTTTGGCTGCGCCAAAATCGACTAATACCAAAGAACAATCGCTCTGGCGGCGGATGATGTTGGCTGGTTTTATATCGCGGTGGATGACTTGATGTGAGTGGATAAATTCGAGTACTGGCAATAAAGCTATGAGGAGATCGCAAATTTTAGTTTCGTTAAAAGCTCCCGTTTCTAGCAGTTCTGCTTCTAGGTTGCGACCGTTAATATACTCTTGAACGATGTAGCGTCCGCTTGACTGCTCAATATAATCTATAAATGACGGGATTTGAGGATGAGTCCCCAGTTCTTTGAGCCTACGAGCTTCTTCTTCAAATAGCTTGTTAGCAGTTTGAGAACGATCGGTAGAAACAAACTGTTTGATGACACAGCGTGGTGAGTTGGGTAAGGATATATCTTCAGCTAAGTAGGTACGACCAAATCCTCCCTGTCCGATGCGGGCGATCGCTCGATAGCGCTGCGAAAGTATCAAGCTAGAATCACAGCTAATACACCGCGTAGTACTGTCCGCATTCTCTGGTCTTTGACAATAGAGATTAAAACAATAACTCATCAATTTTCTCAACAGCTTCTACTTTTGAAGCGCGATCACTCCCTGTTGTTTTTCACGAAAGACTCTTAATTGCCGAGCTTGTCGCTCTACTCTTGCAGCAATGCGACAACAAGCAAATTGCCACAAACGATAAATTTCTTCATCTTCAACGCGGTAATAGGCAGATGTACCCGCACTACGACGAGTGAGAATTCCTGCTTGCCAAAGGAGCTTTAAATGCTTGGAAACATTAGCTTGACTGGTATGAGTTGCTGCCACTAATTCTTGAACGCATTTTTCACCATCGCGCAGTAAATCGAGCAGGTGCAATCGCATTGGTTCGCTTAATAGGCTGAAGTATTCTGCCACTTGTTGTTCCACTTCTGAAGATGCAGTTCTAACCGTTCTGGTTAGTGGCATACAACTTTCTATACCATTTGGTTTATCGTTACATCGTCCCACTTTACGTAATCTCCGTTATTTCCAGTTCCTAAAGTACCGAGTTCGATAACTACCCAATTTTTAGAAATTGGTACTTCAATCTCTAAATGCTCCCAGCCATTTTTTTTAGTTGAACTGGCTGAGATTTCGGCATCACCATTGCGATAGTCGTAACCCAATCCTTTTAAAGTTGCTGACGCGCCGCCGTTGACATATACCCACGCACCAATCTTGACTTTTTTGCTTCTTTGTAACTTACTGGCAATACGTCGAACGCTAAGCGGCTGACCTGGAGCAGTATTGCCGTTGTTTAGCTTGACATAACCTTTCCCTCCATGCGCTCCACTATTATCATTGCGAACAAAACTGACGCGCTCTGAAACACCTTTAAGAATCCATGCATCGCTATCTTCAAAGGGTATCCAGTCCATTTCAATATTGTTATCTGACTCAAAGTCACCATTCGAGAAAGTTCTGTTAAGGCGTAAATCTTTGATTTGCTGATAGGTTTTAGTTGGATTAAAGTTTGGCGCAACAGCCCAGCGATCGTGACCGTCCAGATCGAATAGCAATGCATGGTCGTAGCCGAACCGCTTCAATTGTTGTCCGAAATAAGCAAACCAGCGACGGCGACAGTCTTCTGTTTCATATTCCGAACCTTCGCAGTAATCCGATATCGCTCCCGATTCGCTAATTACGAGCGGTTTTCTGACTCCGTAACGCGCCAAGACCCGCCAAGGATGCCCGAGGCGATTGTCAGAAATTTGTCCCCCATAGGCGTGCAGACCGATGTAGTCGCTCACCTTGGCAATTCCATTAGCTAACATTTCATCTAGTAAAGAAGATTCTATGCCAGATACTGGTGGAGACTCGATTCGGATCTGCGGGTCGAGCGCTTTAGCTATTTGGTAAGCAATTTGAGTCATGTCAACGCACTCTTGAGCTGACATCTTACCGTTTCCAAAGTCGAGGTCGGGTTCGTTATCGATAATGTAGTAAAAAATCTTGCCATGATAATGCGTCATGACACTACGCGCGAAATGGCGAAAATTTGCCTTCCACTGCTCGTAGTTACCATCTCGCTCTACATGCATCCGTGCCGACAACACGGCATGGATCTTCATCCCAGCAGCGCGATATTTATCGACAACCATATCTCTAGCAGACCAGTCGAAGCCAGCGCCTTCCGTAGAGCCAGCAACTCCATCCATACCGATTCTAACTACGCCCAAGCCTAAATCTTGAGTATGATAAATGGAGCGATCGACATATGCAGGATCGGTATTATAGCCAGTACCGTTATTTATACCTAAATATTTAGTTAGCGCCCATGCTGGAATAGGGCATAGGAGAGAAGAAACTAGGAGTAAACTAATAAAACCTTTGACAGAGCCAATCGATCGCCTAAAAGAGATTTTACGACTCTGTAGTTTATTTAACGTAAACGAAATTAGCTGTAATATCTGTTTGAAGAACACACTTCACCTCTAACCTATTTTTTTGACATACTACTATTCTTTTGCTAGCTTATGCTTTTGCTAGGAAACTCAGTTACATGATTAACTTAAAAAAAATGGCATATTATTTGCTAGCTTTGTAAATTAACTAGCGAGAGCTATTCTTGCTAAAGTTAAGACGAGTTGAGTTAACCTAATATTAATTAGGTTTTTTACCTTCAATTACACTAATATAGTTTTTATTTTCATCAAACCGTAAAATTACTGATTGTTTTCTTAGTTCGTTTGACTTCTCACTGGTTTGAAGAATTAAATATATATTAAAACTTTTAACAATACATTTTTTAACGTACATATTTACTTTTTAGCAATTATAATTACCGGATTACTAGAATTACTTTTCAATCTTTGTTAACTTAAAATTCAGCATTTAGTTTTTGCTGTATTCAATCCGGCGATTGATAATTTCGTCAAGCGTGTTAAGATAAAAAGTCAATTGCTCTTGTTTAGATTTTAATGCTTCTTGGATGACTATTAAGTTTTTTATTTCATATTGTTTATTAATATAGTTGACAAAGAGATAGTAATCTTCTATAAAGTTGTTAACAGCATTTAATCGTTCTCGGTCTTCAATTGAAAGATATTTAGAGCTTTTTCTTTCAGCCAAATTAATAAGAACTTCAGCTTTTTTAAGTCGCTGTTTTAATTTTTGAAGCAAACTATACATAAACTAAAAACCTTTTGTGTTTTATTTTTAAATTTACTAAAAACGAAAATTTTTTGAGTAATGCAATTCTATAATTTAAGAAAAATAAAAGAAAAAAAAGATATCTTCTATACTGAAGTAGTTTATTTTTTGGTTGTAAGAATAACCTGTTTTTTTATGCTAACAATATATATAAAACAGACAGTGAAGGGCTGTTGATTCTTTCACTGTCTACCTGCTTTTCGATTACTGAACTTCGGTCGGGCAATCTCTAGTTTAATTACTATCTTCTTTTGGACTAATTGCTCGTCTTCCTCGCTCTGAGGTAGCATATGCTATAAAAGCTTGCACGGATGGGTTACTAGGTGATTTATAAACGTAGTACAAATTTCTTTTAAAAGGATAGCTCGTTGCTTCAGGGGTTAAACCGTCTATTGATACTGTTCTGATTGTTTGTTGTTTCGCAACTTGAGTATAAGTTGCATAACTAATTCCATCAGATTTTAAAGCCTGTAATAAAGGAGTGGTCGCATCTTGTTGCAAAGCTATGATATTGGAAGTCGTGCCAAAATTACCATTTTTGAGTACTAATTCTTTAAAGACATGATTCGTTCCACTGCTGGGCGGACGATTAAAAACTCGAATTTGTCCATTGAAGCCCCCAACATCAGACCAGTTCGTGATTCGACCTTGAAAAATTGCTGCTACTTGACTAATAGACAACCCTCCTAGAAAAGGGTTCTTTGTACCAACAACAACAGCGATCGCGTCGGTTGCCACTGGTACGGCAACTAATCCTCGCGCTTTCTCCTGAGTTGTTAAGTCGCGAGAGATAGCAGCAATATCCACAACTCCCGCTTGCAAATCTCGAATCCCGCGCTCGGTTCCCTCTGCATTTGTTGTAACTGTGACATTAGGAAATTTGTGAAGAAAACCGGATTTTAAGCTTTCATTGATTTGCACCATACTGGTCGAACCGTCAATTCTGATGCGCGTGCCATCAGGTATTGTATTGGGAAGCATCTGAGAGACACTACCACTAAATGACGATGGATGAATAGGGGCGGAAAGTCCGTTGTCTGATGATGAGGGAACGTCTGCTTGCGTTTCGGAAGACGTAGCAATTGGAGTACCTGCTGGTTTGTGGAGAAAGAACCAGGAGCCACCCCCAACTAGCACGAGCATGGCTACAATATAAGCAATTGGAGGAAGTCCGCTTTTGCGAGTCATAGTTTTTTCTAGTTATAGTTATCTTGAGTTCAATTTGAATTCAGTTTTCCCAAACGACGATTCACTTCATCGTCTACAGTCATTTTTTCCAAATCGGCAGCTATCTTCTCAGTAGAATTTTCTGATAACTTAGCTAACTCGTTTTGACGGAAGTTATTTGTAAGTACAGCATTTTGTGCATCCTCAAATGAAGAGCGAGCAGTACCGATATTAAACTCGTTATTCACGCGAGCAATTGTAGAGAGTGCTTCATTTACTTCTGCTAAATCTTTCATGTTTTGCATATCTGTTTTGTATTTCTCTAGCTTCAACCGTTCCCGCTCCAATTTTTCTTTAGAAGCGCTTACGTATTCTCTTGCCTGTTGGAGCTGAGCCTCCAGTTGTGGTAGGAGTTGCTCGGTTTGGATTACTTTAGTCATTGCCAGCCTTGCAGCTTCGTCATTACCCGATTGTTGGGCGATCGCCGCTTGCCGCTCTAATTGCTTCAGTTCCTCAACTTTACTTCCATATTTTTGCTTGGCACGTTCGTAAGAACTTGCTTGCACCGCTACTGCTTCAGCTAATTTCTGTACGGATTCCTGCATTGATTGTAAAAACTGCTCTGCAACTGCAACTGCCACCTTGCCACCTGACTCAATCGGAATTCCCCACAACCAGTTCCAGAAGCCGACAATTGTACGTCCGGCTGTTTCACCCATTAGCCAATATATATATTTTTTCATCTTAATTCCTAGAGAACTTAGAAACCGTCCGTTGTAAATTTACACAGTCAAACAAGCAATTGAGAAATTTATAAACTATAAATACGCTTGTGTTTTGGCATATATTTTTATGAAATAGATTTATATCTACTAAGGTTCAGTATCATTATCCTCAATATCGAGTTGCTCGCTATCTGGAGAAATTGATTCATTATCCAAGCTATCTGAGTGGTCGGGAGTATTGGAAGTTGTATCCATATTTGAATCGCCTTCATTACTTAGTTCACCTTCATTATCCAAGTTATTTTCTGTTGAAGTACTACCTGGTTTTATTGATGTATTTTCTTTTTTTTCATCAGATTGACACAAATTTTCTAAATTTAGTACCGCGCCTTCTGACGTTCGCATGTAGCAAAGAAAATTACTATTTGATAAGTTACTACTACTATCCATATCGACTAAGATAGAATTTGTTGAAGTTAGAGATAGTAAACTCAAACCCGCTATATGGAAAAAGTTTAACATGATGAGTTAATAGTAGTTAAGTGAAAGAATTGAAAGGTAACAAGCGATCGCAAGATAGAAGCTAATGCCGTTGCTATCTTTTTTTGTCTTACAAAGTCAACTTGTTATTAAAAGAACTA
The DNA here is from genome assembly GCF_003991895.1 of Chroococcidiopsis cubana SAG 39.79. Lineage (NCBI taxonomy): Bacteria > Bacillati > Cyanobacteriota > Cyanophyceae > Chroococcidiopsidales > Chroococcidiopsidaceae > Chroococcidiopsis > Chroococcidiopsis cubana. The sequence goes on along the minus strand of NZ_RSCK01000003.1, from coordinate 125,294 downwards.
AGCAATGAGATGTTGTTTCAAGTTGGATAATTTTTGCAAAGCTTGAAAACTTTCAAATTCAGAAATTGAATGCAGTTTTTCTACGCTACTAAACGTCTCTAAGAGTTGATGGCAGGAAGCTGTTAAAATTTCAATGTAAGTATCTCGTACATCTTCAACAGTCGAGCAGTTAAGCAATTCAAGTGCTAGCATGATTTTAAATAACGAGTCACACCACTGCCGTGACAAAATCTCTTGGAGAGTTACATTTTTCTGTACGGCTTTTTCGAGATGTACTGATAAATTAGATGAATAGCGGCTATTATTTAGCTTTATAATTGCCTCACACTGAAGAATATCGCGCCGTAACTGTCGTCCTCTAAAAGTATTTGCCATTAATGCTAGAGATTTCCAGCAGTCAACGCTAATTTTGACTATTCTGGGATCGCCTGGATTACCCAAGCGATTTGAATTTACTTGAGATTGGAGTGGAAGTAATTTGATAGAAAAATCCTCTGTTTCAGTAAAAGATCTAAAAAGAACTTTTTTGGCTTTGTACTTATCCTGAAAACCACTCCATTTCCAAGCAATATTAAAATCGATAGGAAAACGATCGACAGAACCGACTAATTCAAGCAGTTTCTGAAAATCGTATCTGTCCTCTCCAGAGGATCTTGTAGATGCTGTCTGTTGTGAATTCATAACACTAAGATTTTCTTGCTAGCGGTTACCGATTTGAATCGTAGGCTGGAAATATCCAACTTATTTAACTTCTCGCGCAGGCATAAATGCCACAAGGATTCTAATCTGTTAAAAAATTATTAACATAAAAAAAATTTGACCGCGCTACAGCTTGGATTGAATTGAATTGACTGTTCGGTATTTGCGTTCTTTGAAAGAGTAGTGAGATAATCCTTTCGTCACGGTATTTTACTCAACAGAACGCAACTCACTTAGCTAAAAAAATTAGCTTGTGCGAGTCCTCGCTATTAAATCGAGTTATAGTTAATCTCTTCCATATAAACTTAGCTCAATATCCAAAATAATTAAATAACTAAAAGGCGTTTTACATAATATTTAACAGAAAATTTTTCAATTGCTAAATTTTATACATTGAGCGAGCGAAGAAGGAGAGAAGGCAGGAGACAGAACTCATGAAATGCGAAGCATCGATCGCACTCCTGCACGGCACATTTACTTATCTCGACCTCTAAGCACCGATCGTACTCCGAACTAACAATCGGGACATAAGTGGTGGTACGCTATCACCGATTATTCGCCCTGCAATTGCGATTTGTTCTGGAAAAATATACCGATCAGGAAAAGACTGTAATCTAGCTAAAGTATTTATATTAAGTTGAAGTACTTGTCCTGGGAAAATCGCGTCGATAAAGCGAGAACGGTTATTGCCTTGACCGTCCGTCGTTATTGAACTCCTGATCGTCCATGCTGGTTCTTCTGCCCATCGAAACTTTAACTTTTCAGCCCTGACTCCTGTGCGCTCGACAATTACTGCTTTGGGAAAGCCCCTACAGCCAGCCACACGAACTGTATCAGTGGCTCGGTCGGTAAATCTAATTCTGGAGGTTTGTTGAGGATACACATTTTTACTGTCGATGAGAAAATCGCTCAGTAAATTTGGTGGCAATCGCTTTATCTGCCAAGGTGTTAGCTGCGACGGTTCGAGCGTGGGAATGAGGTCGGCGATCGCCTCATACCACCCTCGCTTTTTTTCTTTGGCTGGTAGCGATGGCGGAAAGCCGCCCCTGACCGCCCTCAAAACTAATCGAACTCGATTTTGCGGTACGCCGAAATCAGCAGCATCTATTATTTGTCTATCTACCCAATATCCCAAAGTGTAAAGCGTTTGCTCGATTTCAAAGAGCGATCGCGATCTGATGTAGCCGCGCACGTTCTCTAGAAATAAGTATTTTGGCTTTAAAGCTTCTAGATAGCGGCAGAGAACTATACCAATTTCAGCATCTTCTCGCCGTGGGGCGGAGGAACTGCGGGCTGCAGACCATTGCTGGCAGGGGGGAGAGGCAAACAAAACATCCACTGGGGGAAGCGAGTAGGGATCGACCTCGGTTAGATTAGCACAAATTGCATCAGAGCTAATATTGCGACGATATGCCTTAACTACTTCTGGATCTTTATCGATCGCCCATTGGGGAGAGACTACGTCAAGCAGTTGAGTAACCCAACCGCCACCGCCACAAAAGAGGTCGCCGCACGTTATTGTCATCTTTTTAACTCTAAAAAAGCGTGAGTTGTTGTGTTTTGGGCGGACTGACTTTTTGGTAAAAAGGAGAATCTCTTAAAGTAGCGGTCTCGGCTTTTACCCAAGCGAGGTTGTGTCGCCAGTAGGGAAAGGTCGCTCCTGCCTTGCGCCAATCGCTCCAAAGGGCATTACCGATCGGGGAGCGCCCATCTGTCGTCAGTTTAATACCGTAGCGATCGCACTGATGCAGCAAAACTGGAAGGGGAGGAATACATCCTCGAATGGGTTTGTACCAAGTCACGCCAAAAATGTGAACGCGATCGATCCCCGCTTCGGCAATTGCCGGAATAATTTCATCGATAACTTGAAAAAAAGTAGGCAGCCAGCGCTTTTGCTTGCCTAGTATACACCAACCGCCCAATCCCAGACAGTCTCCTGGCTGGCAATAAGCCAAAACTTCTTCTACACAGGACTTATATTGCTCGGCGTTGACTCCTTGGCAACTTTGTACCAAGGTGAAATCTTGCAGCCTGTACCTTTGAGAGTTTAGATATTCAGCAGCAGCAACAGTAGCATCTACAGCTTTATCGCCTTCGCTTACAGTCCACCGCTCTTTTTTCCGCGTACCGTTGACGTACTTTTCATCAATCAGCAAATCGTAGGATACAAGAAAAGTCTCTCGCACTCGTGGTAATCGCTTTAAAGTAGATAACTGCTTGTCTAAAGCTTCTTCTGGCGTAACTCGACAATTGGTTAAAACGTCAGTGAAAGCACCGCTGTCATAGAGAATTTTGCTGTTGGAAAAATCTAGGAAACCACAATCCGGTACTCTAGCGATTGTCTTTCTGCTGTGGCTATTCACTCGAACTGGCGACAGCTGAACGCTGCCACAAATATTATTTATTTCTTTCTGATAGGTATTTGATTGAGCGTTAACAAATATTTCCAAATCCGGCTCGTAGGGATTCGTCCCCAGTCCGTAGGCTTCTGATAAAAAACCTAATAAGTGCGACTTAAAGCGACGGGTAACGTATCTATCTGCTACAAGTTGAGAAGCAATTTTTTCCAGATCGACAGTTGGGTTCACGTACAACAGTACTCGGTAGAAAGTTGAAGAATACCGTCAACCAAGTACAACTCAAGTTCGGATAAAGGAAAATCCGTGCGCTCGATTTTCTCAACTACAGCAGCATTGATAAAACCTTTGGCACACATGAGCTTGGCACTGCGATCGATATCGACAGTTAGCTGCCAATGCTGACAATGACGCAAATACGGGTCTTTTCGCAAGAAAGGTTGATAAGAGGCGATTGCGTCTAGCAACCATTGGGCAGAACTCTTTTCAACCAGATAGCAAACACCTTCAGTACAGAGAAAGTGTTGCGAAGGGTGGGGGTAGAAAAGGGTTGTACCTCTAAATTGCGCGAGTAGTTCGCGTGTTAGTTCTGTTGTCTGGCAGTCGTTCATTTGAGTCTCCCGTATTCGCAAACTAATTTCAACTTGATGAAATAGTCTAGGTATTGCTCCAAGCAATCTACTTCAAGCAGCCGCTCAAATGCTGCGGGCAAAATACCGTAGAAGCGGTAGCGCGATCCATCGCAGTAGTCAACTTGAAGAGTATAAAAAAGGTCGCAATAACCTATAGCAGCGATCTTGTCGGCTCTAACTGGGAGCATTTCAATACTATCAAGAAATTCTTTATTATCAATAAAAGATTGAGGTTTTTGATGCTCGACGACTCGATGGGGGAATTTCTTCGTCCGTAACAGCTTCCGCGAACTAGAACGGGGTTCTAATAGAATTGATGTATCTTTCATGAAATATTTTATGCTGTGTAAAAACTATGTGAGCGAAGATAAAGCACGATCACCCTTCTTGAAGCGTAGCAGGCACGAGTAGTACCTTCGTTTGACCACACCTGCTCGTACACACCCACAAACAACTTAGATAAGGGGAGTCGCTTAGAAAATTTTGATTTTTGGACTCGTATAGTTACAAACTAATTGTAATTTTGTTTTTTGTCAAGTTTTTCGAGCGGTTGGAGTAGAATCGAACGGTAAGTTTTTGTAACAAGATAGAATTTCTATGGGCTGGGGTGAAAAAATTAGTAATTTAAGAAAGCGCCTTCACCTGACCCAAAGAGAAGTAGCAAAGGCAGTTGGAGTTGACGATCAGACTATATCTAATTGGGAGCAAGGAAAAAGTAAGCCAAAACTAGATCCAGCTCAGACTTTTGCTTTGTGCAAGGTTTTGCAATGTTCTTTGGAAGAACTGGCATCTGCCATCTTAGGTGACTGAGCAAATCGTTTTTTGTAAAACTATGTAAAGCAAAACGGTAATAATTACCGTTTTGGCTGGCTGGCTTCTGCCCGTTTTTGACTCGGGAAGACAAGCAACATTGCTCCAAACACTATTGAGGTGCGCTGAAGCAATCAATCTATTGTAAAACTATGTAAAGCAAAACGGTAATAATTACCGTTTTGGCTGACTCTTCCACTGAAAGCGTAGAAGTTTGAAGTTTGGTGCAAACGGCAACTATTTCAGGCTGCTGCGATTAAAAAAACCGACTTGGGGGCTAGAATGGAAGGCGATAGCTCTTGTTAGTGCCTCAAACCCTATGCCTGCCTCTGTTAGCCCGTCCGTTCGTAATGGTTTTGATTACAGTAGTCTTGATACTGCTACTTCTGATTTCGTGCGGCAGCAGACTGGCGATATCAAGGTGTTGATGAAGCGTGCTGCCCAAGACATCTTTGAAGTAGGGCAAAAACTCATTAGCGTTAAATCAAGATTAAAACACGGGCAATTTGGAGAGTGGTTATACGCTGAATTTGCTTGGACGGAGAGAACTGCCCAACAGTTCATGAACGTAGCCAGACAATTTAAAAACGAAAATTTTTCGGATTTGCAATTTGCGCCTTCTGCTTTATACATATTATCAGCTCCTTCTATTCCTGAAGCTGCCCGTGCCGAAGCCTTAAGCCGTGCCGAGGCAGGCGAAAACATTAGCTTTACTACAGCGAAAGCAATCAAGCAGAAACATGCTCCAGCTTCAACCAAGCCTCATCCGAAGGACGATCGCAAAGAAAATGTAGAAACTAAAAGGGATAGCGACGCAAACGAGCGATCGCCTTCACCTTCACCAGCTTTGCTACCACAACCAAGTCTGAAGCAGGAAATCGTTCGCCTTCTCCCTAAAAACCAAACAGAATTTTCTGTAGATGCTAGTCCTGCTCAACCTCAAACTGTGGCGATTGCCGCTCCACAACCTAACATTTTAGTCGAGCAGTCGGAAGAAACTGGAATCTGGTGGCAACTAGGAAGACACTTACTTTACTGCGGCGACCCCAATTCTCGCGAATTTTTAGCACGAGTACCGGAAAAACCTCAGCTACTGTTTGCTTTTGCACCAACTCCGACCTGGCTACCTGCCATCAAAGCCAAGACGCAGATCGTTGTGGAAGACTATTTACCTCACGGCAGAAATATCGATCAATTCGATGAGAATTTAGAGTCGAATCTTTTGTTTCACTCCAACTTAAACGATGCGGCAGTTGTTTGTTTTCTCCCAATACCAGAAATTATCTCCGTCGTAAATCGGCTGGATCGGCGGGGCTTCCTTGCCGACCCGAACGAGAAGAATTGTAAAAAAGTCATCGACTACTGGAAGGCAGGACGCTTGAAAGTAGAACGAATTAGTTAGTTTTATTTGGAAAAGCCACGTCCGATCGCTTTTCGAGCGGATTTGGGCTTTTCTTATTTGCCTAAATGCCTCTATAATATCTTCAATTGAATAGAAGCTTCGGCTTGGAGGGGAAGGTCTGGTGCAAACAGACTGATTTCACCCACCGAAGGCTCCGACCCATGTTCCTTACCCAGGAGGTCAGAACGCGATGCTTGTTATAGTATTGTGCCGCTTTTACGTGCCAATTGTCAAACAAAAATCAAAAGTTTTTTATCAAAGTTGGGAGCGACCTGCTAGTGACCGTAAGGCACTGGCTTTCACTGGTTGGGGTAGTAGAAAAATACCTGCTGGAGCGATCGCCAGCTTTTTCGGTGCGATCGTTGCCAATTTCTACTACTATAGGAAGCAGGCAAAACTCAAAACGGTAATTATTACCGTTTTGGAGCGGAACGAGCCTAGAAATAGCCTTCTGACCACAACTTATTACTCAAATTAGGAACTGGCAGAAACGACCGGATTGTATTGAAAGCAAAAAAAGTTGGGACGGGCGAGAAGGCACCATCCCCAAAAGCTTTTCGTCGAGCTTTTACTAACTGCTGAGTATAGCAAAAAATTAGAGCAGTTGCCAGAACCTTCTCGCCCGTCTCGGACACAGGAGAAAAACCGAGATGGAACGACATAAAAATTCACACTTAACCGCACTGACGCTCGATCGCCAACAAGCTGTAGCGCACCTAGAGACTCTCGGCTACAAGCAGGGAGATGCAGTATATGTTAGAGCATTCCTACCAAAAGAAGATCCTCGCTACGCGCCCAACACGGGACGGAAAGCCAATCGCCTCAATTGGGAACAGGTAGAGCGGTGGCAAGCACAAGGTTATGGTATTTACATCGTTGTGAATGGTGGGGGACATAAAGACGAAGACGTAAAGTCCTGCCGTGCCATTTTTTGTGAATTTGACGATAGACCCATCGAAGACCAAATTAATTTTTGGCAAGACTTGGGGCTACCAGAGCCTTCGATGCAAATTGCTACCCGCAAGTCAGTCCACACGTATTGGGTGTTTGACGAACCGATTGCTGTAGAGCAATGGCGAGAACTACAAACGGCTCTCCTCACCTATACTGCTTCCGACCCAGCATTGAAAAATCCCAGTCGGGTGATGAGGTTGGCGGGAGCGTACCACATTAAACCTGGGTACGACCCCTTGCGTTGCGACATCATTCATAGCGGCGACAAGCGCTATGGCTATCAGGAGCTACGCGCTGCCATTCCAGTACCCCAACCGCTGTTGGAAATAACTCCCGTTCCGCCACGATCGCGCTCCTTCACTTCAGAGGGAGGCAAGCGTTACGACGATATTTCCATCCCCATTCCCGCTACAGTCCCTCTAGAAGTTTGCCTCGCTAAAGAATCTCGTGCCTTGCTGGAAGCGGGAGTAGCAGAAGGCAGGCGTAACGATCGAGGAGCCAAACTCGCCCGCGACCTGATCGGCACTGCTAACTACCTGCGCTCGATCGGTCAAAGTTTCGACGGTAACCCCAGGCTACTACTAGAAGATTATGCCAATCGTTGTTCTCCGCCGCTGCCATCAAGGGAAGTAGAAACAGTCTGGAAGTCAGCCGAAAAAGATAACCCCACTCCTAGCTGTACTCTAGAAGGAGTAAACACTTGTATCAGAGCGTGGTACTGGAAACATCACGTCAAGCCACAGCAAGAATCTTTTAGGAATAACAACTATGCTGCTGGTCGCGGCTTCGGCTACAGCAACAATGGCAAAAGCGATCGCAAACCACCTATCGCTACAGTCTCTCTATGCGATCGCATTCGTGAAATCCTCACCCGAGAAGATCGCGAATCTGAAATAGCTAGCCGTTTAATAGAGCTAGCTAGCGCCACTGGTCGGACTTACAACGAAATTAACCAACTCACTAAAATTATTCGCACTGAGGGAGAACTGGCGGCAGAGGTAATCGAAGCAGTGGAATCTTTTCGTCCCCTGCTTAAGAGTAGCCGCAGGAGACTGAATATCCTCTCCTACATAGAGCGCCCGTTGTCGGACCCGCTGATGGCAAAAGCAGCAGCTATGCCTACCGCTCCAGAGTATCTATTTAATACGGTACTTCCTGCTAGCGCCTCGCGTATCGGTACGGCAGCAAGAGTGATTATCAACCCCCAAGGCGGCTACAGCCAACCTTGTATTTTTTGGACGGCTAACATCGCCCATAGCGGTCAAGCCAAGACTCCACCTCAGCAAGCAATCCTCAAGCCGCTAGAGCAAATGGAAGCAGCAGCTAAAGAGAGCCACGACATTCAGATGGAAGACTACGAGAATGATAAAGATGCTAAAGGCAAGCCACCAGTGCGACAGCGGCGCTTGTTGAATAACGTCACCACTTCCACCAAAATTCGGATTCATGATGAAAATCCACGTGGCTTACTGGAATACATTGATGAATTGGTAGCTGACTACCAACGCTTAAATCAGTACAAGAGCGGTAAAGGCGACGACCTGCAACTAGAATTATCGTTTTGGAACGGCTCTGGCGGAAATTTCGACCGTCACGATGCGCGACTGTTCTTGAAGCGCGTTGCTTTGAGCAAGACGGGAACTTACCAATGGGACACTTTGGCACGGTTGATGGCAACTGACGAAGTTAACTTTATTGCTAGCGGTTACTCGTCCCGATTCCTCTACTGCTCGATCGCGGATGCTCCAGCCCGATTTCTCAATCTTTTATCAACTCCAAATCCCGCTGCCGTCCGGTTAGAGGAAAAGTTGTCTTGGTTGTATACCCAGTTAGAACGACTTCCTGAAACCGATTACTTTCTTTCCCATGAAGCAAGAGTCCTGTTTCAGGGCTGGAATCATACCTTAGTCCATGCCGAAATAGAAGAAAAGCATTTTGGGCTATCGCTAGTCTACGCTAAAATCGAGTCCTACACAGCTCGAATCGCCTTGTGGTTGCACATTGTCAATGCGGTACTGCGTGGAGAGTCGCCTTCACAAATTATCGACGGTGGAACAATGCAACACGCAATCGAAATTGCTTTGTTCTATCTCGACCAGCATAAGTTAATCCACGCTCACAATGCACCCAACCGCCAACCAGAAGGCATTTTTCTGAAAGTCCAAGCCCAAGCTGAGAAGATTCATCAAAAGAGTGGCAAGGGTGCGAGTGCTTCGTTTCTCAAAAGCCGGATTAATGCGCTTAAAGGCTGGGCAGTAGAAAAAATTCGCACTTGCATCTTTAAAGCTTTAGCAGCCGCAGGTCACGGACGAATCGAAGGTGAGGGAAGCGAAATGGTCTACATTCCCAATTTACCAACAAACAATCTGTCAGGAGAATTGGTGAGTATTGGTGAAGAATTGGCAATATCACCAATAGCCCAAACCTCCAGCAATAGGAACTTACAAGCTTCAATTGGTGAAATTGGTGGCACAACAACAGAGGCTACTTTTTCTCAGCCGTCAACTGAAGCGCTCGCTCCACCTCCAAACCACCGGAAAGCCACCTCAACAGAGGACACTTCCGCACAGTACTGTCCTCACCGCGAGATGCTCATGGGGGAAACCCCCAAGACCACTCTCGCTCACCAATTCACCAATTCGGTAGTTGAAACTATTACTGCGACTGCCTCAGACTCAGTTGGTGACATCACCAATTCATCCCCAATTGCACCAATTGAAAACACGCAGCAACAGCCACCAACAGCACGGGATTTGTCAGGACAAATACTGTTGTGTTCTACTTGGACTCAGATTGCACGCCTAGCTCAAGAAAATACTAATACATTAGTAGCAGCTGCTAAGGAAATGACCGCTACTCAACGCCAAGGGCTAACAAGACTATTAAGCGAGCATTTGTGCCAGTCTCCCATTCACCTAACTCAACTGCTCTGGGTTCCCCAAAAGTTAAGGCAACGGACATTAGAGCGATTGCAATTTACCATCCGTCGCATAGCAAGCGCGGCAGGGAATGTTTTAGATTTCGATTGGGAGAGTATTTCTGGCTGTAGGCTGGAGAGAATCGGTCAAATTGAAATGTCAGGAGAAGCTTGGCTGTTTCTTGCGCCGGATGGGACTCATATTTATGCCGATCCCAATGCAGTAGAAGCGATCTCTTACTGTAGAGAGTCATAAACTTAGCAAGCTGCTTCCACGTTGCTAGGAATCAAGGTGTAGTCCGAATTCAGCCTTTCGTTTTCAAAGGAATTACCAGCCGTGCCAAAAATAGAAAGTTTTACACAACCCCAAGCAGCAGCGGTTGAAATTTTTGAGCAATTGACTCTAGACGAGGAGCGGGAACGTCATAGACTGGAATTGCGTGTAGAAAGAGCATTTTTTGAAGCGGGAGTAGCTCTGAGGGAACTGAGAGAACAAAGGCTATATAGAAGTACTCATCGGACTTTTGAGGAATATTGCTATGCCCGCTTTGGATATACTCGCCGCCGCCCCTACCAGCTGATTGAAGCGGCAATCGTCTTTGAAAATTTGTGTACCAATGGTACACAAAATAGTGAAACTAACGATCTGTGTACCATTGGTACACAAGATCGCGCACCGATCGTGGAAAGACAAGTTTTACCGACTAGCGAGCGCCAGATACGGGATTTGGTTAACTTGGAACCAGAACAACAACGGCAAGTATGGCAACAAGCTGTAACACAAGCTGAAGGTAAAGTTCCCACGGGTCGCATTGTTAGAAGTGTAGTAGAACAAATTAAACACAAGTCTGTCCATTTAGCTTCTGACTACTGTTTTGAAGGCGAAGTTTTTTTCTTACAACGACTGGTGGGAGACGAAAAAAAATATAATGGCTGCTGGGCGATCGCCATTGAGGTAGAAAACCGCTTCACTGTAAAAGCAGCAGTATACAATGGAACTTTGGAAGTGAAACAGGAAAATATGAAACCAATTGATTTGCAACCAACTCAAACAAAGATCGCAGAAACTTACAAGCGCATCACGCGATTGCAACAGATTGGTTCGCTCGATCGAGAAGCAAATTACGTTTTGGAGGGAATAGCTAAGCAATCTAACCTAACAGAAGTTGGAGAAAAATTACTGATCTGCTTGGAGGAGCATTACGTGAGCGAGCGACTATCTAAAAACCAAGAGTTTTAGGGTAATTGCTAAAGATGTTGCAACAAGGCAGGGGCGTACTAACTTTGCTCCTTTAGCGATCACCAACCTGGCTCCCACGTATCCGCCTAAGACTTGTCCCATGCCCATAAGCAACCCCAAAATCCAGATCGTCTTGCCGCCCAAGATAAAAAATAAAACAGAAGCGCAATTGCTTGCCAAATTCATGACTTTGGTATTAGCGGTAGCTTTGGTCGCGTTGTAACCCAGAAGGGTAACGAATGCGATCGCGAAGAACGAACCAGTACCTGGTCCGAAGAAACCGTCGTAAAAACCGATTCCTATGCCAGCAGTAAGTGCAAATGCAAGCTGGCTGACACGCTGACGGGCATCGCTATCGCTGAGTGAAGGAGAAAATAATATATAAATAGCTGCGGCAATTAACAAAAAAGGAACTACCCGCGATAGAAAAGTGGGGTTTATCAGCTGTACTACCACTGCACCGAGGGCAGCACCGACAAAAGTACAAGCTACGACGAGCCAGGATTTGGTGATGTCAACTCGCTCTTGGCGAAAAAAGTGGAACGAACTTGAAGCCGTGCCGAAAATGCTCTGGAGCTTGTTAGTAGCTAACGCGTTAGCAGGGCTGACACCTACTGATAAAAGCGCGGGAAGGGTGAGCATTCCTCCACCACCCGCGATCGTATCGATAATTCCCGCCGCAAAACTAGTAGCCACCAAGCCAGCCAAGGTGAAATTAGAAATTTCCATAAAACTTTTGGCAATTGCCATCCCATTACGTTGTAACATCAATGCTCGTATACTAATACATTGAAATTGTTAACTTTTTTGAGTTACTAAAAATTTCTCGAAACTGCTCAAGGTTATTTAAATTAATTTACATACTACATCCCGAACGGACTTGTTTTTTAGATTCAAAGTTGATACTCTATACCAAGTTACTGTTTAGTGCTATCTCTTGAATAAAGTTTGATTCACACATATATAGATAGCATCTGCATTCAAATTTCTAGTTATAAGTAAAGTATCTTTAACACGGTTACTTATAACTTTATCGAATTGCTCTAATTTTTCTTGCCGAGCTAGAAGTTAAGCTAGCTCTTAACTGGGCTTGACGGTGCATTTACTTTCAGGATAAATATGAATAAAACCCTGTCTTTGTCTGAAAAGCTGGAGGAATGCTTTGGTTGTCTAAGCGAACCTTCAATTGGGCAACTGAAAAAAGCTGTAGATACGTTCGATGTTGAAATAGAGGAGTTGATACCATATCTGGAAAATCCAGAAGAGCGTCCTTATGGGAGAAAATTGTTATACAAGTCAGAAGCATTGGAAGTTTTGGTAATGAACTGGGCGCACAACCAACCTAGCGCTCCTCACGATCACGGTAAATCTTTTGGTTGGGTAAAAATTGTTAGTGGATATTCGCTGAATATGCTTTATCAGCCTAACAAGAATGGTGTGCCTGTTTGTGCCAAAACTTTCGTTCAACAACCAGGTAGTATTTTCTTCGCTCCTCAAGGCGAAATCCACGCCATGCAAAACCTAAACTTATTTGCCGAACCGCTAATTTCACTTCATTTTTACGCTCCGCCGATCTCGCAGATGAAAGTTTACGATCTCATTGAGTTGAGAGGAGGTGTAGTGAGCGACGATTGTGGAGCTTGGTGGGATAAAGAGAAATTGCTAAAAGAATTTGAGATTATTACTTCTCCAGACTTTCAATATAGCGATCCTTACCCTTTCTTAAAATGAAAGGTAAAATAACAGTATTCAATACACTAACGTTCGTTCACATACGATCGTATAAATATGTGAGTCTTATTCCACTGCGAAAAGCGGTTAAAGTGACGGGACTACACCCTAACACCTTCTTATATTAAATGAATGAATGATTCAGATAGTATTCCTGAAGAAACAGCACTAGAAATTTTTGCTCTTGCCGCTCGTTTGCATGAGGAAAACAATCGCGGCTACTCTTTATCTGAGTTACAGCAAATTGCAGCAGAAGCTGGTATTTCGCCAGAATGTGTAGAGCGAGCAGTTCGAGAAACACAATCGAGGCAGATTTCACAAGACGATTGCCAAAAAACTGCAAAACCTCAAGTCCCTTGGTTGAAGGGTATTCATGCTACAACTTCAGGACTGTTATTGTTTCTTTGCCTAGCACCCATACTGTGGGATATCAGCCATACATTTTACCTAGCTATAAGCCGAGATATCGATCCAGATAACAATCTGGAACAATTGCAACAGAAAAATTCAGACTTAAAAAAAACTTTCATTTTAAACAATCTTAAGCGCGAGGAAATACGACGAATGAAAGCCCAGATCGAAGCACTACAAACGCAAATAGACGCAGCCGAGCGCAGTTATGATATTTATGTTGCATCTCTTCCGCAACAAACTAGTCGCTGGAATCAATCTCAAAAGGTAAAAAATAATCGCTTAGTTGCCAATCTTAATGGATTGCAAGCCGAACGCTATCGCTTAATTATAGAACTGCGGCAACAAAAAACTGCTTCACCTCAAGCAGTAAATTTTGAAATTGAGAATTTTATTAAGCAACTTAAGCAACTAAATTAAAAAACCATGTCGCTAAAAAAACTTTCTGGCGCTACTCGACCTTTACAGTATTAGTATTCTTTTTAGCTGGAGCTGCTAGCAGTTGCTACTACGATGTTAGTGCTGATAGTTCGGACAATCCGACTACTGCCAAACAACAAAAATACTACACTCAGAAAATACTAGTTACTTAATTGAAAAACTCAATTCAACCGTGCGGATTTCGGTCGATATCACAATTGAGATTTTCTACAACAGGCAAGATTTCAGGATTTACCAGTTTTTCGACCAAAAACGATTCAATGCGAACGATAGTCGCTGCAATGCAAATTTTAAACAATTACTCGATGCAGCAAAGGAGAAATTCAGACTACAGCTAAAAGAGGTATCTATTCATGCGAACTCAGTTTTTAAGATCGGATTACTTCACTCACTCTGGCGTGTCTTTGTCTGGGAAGAACTTGATAAACGAACAGTTAACTAGTGATGGTTTTTCTTGGATATCGGGCAAGCAATATTGCCTGACCGATATCATGCAAGACAGCTGGTGCGAAATGGGAAGCGCTTGGGATAGGCTCGTTAGCGATCGCTATCTCAGCGATGGCGGCAGCTATCGCGAACGAAGGATGGGAAAATATCATTTCTTTCCTTGGCGCGATTGCTTGGAAAAGCAAGATGTAGAAGGTATTTACTACCAGGCTACTTCCATCAATACCACGAACGGCGGCGTGAAACGCAGGTCTGGTCCGCTTGAAGAGTCTTTTGCTAATAACCTGTTCCTGCACAACCTGATCCGACTATATTATACCCTATTACCCGTACCAGATGAGTGGCACGAGCAAAGCTGGTTGGTATACGTGCATCCCTTTCGGATTTTAGCCGCTCCAAACATGGTAGGCTACCCAACGCCAGAGGGGATTCATAGAGACGGTCATCTCTTTACCGTTCAAGTTTTTGTTCGTAAAGAAAATGTAGTGGAAGACAGTGCTGAAAGCCAAATTTGGTCTGAAGATGAACGCAGTCTATTATTTGCAAAAACCTTTGGGTATCCGCTAGATACGCTCATCATCAATGATGAACGAGTGAAGCACTGCGTGTCTCCCTTATTTGCTAGCGGTAGCAGTCGTGGCACGCGAGATATTTTTACAATTAATTTCAATCTTTTAAGTAACAATTCACCAACAAAAATGTATTGATAGTAAGCAAATTAACGTTTGCATTAATTTCTTTAGAAATTTGAGTTTTGCTAATGTTCGATAGTGGCTTATTAGTTGTATATTTGCTTTCTACTAGTTAGTGAATTAAGGAGAATAAATTTGCAATGTCTTCTAAAAAACAACTACTTGGCATTAGAAACTACGGTTCTATCGGTCACTTACCAGGTAGCAGAATGGGTAAGGGCGATCATAAGTGCGATAGCGGACAAGCCAAAATTGCGACTGTCAAGATCCGAGATAAGCACGACCGCGTAATCGTTCAAGAGAAACTAGATGGAGGGAATGTAGGAGTCGCGCTAATAGATGGTATACTTTACCCACTCACGCGCTCCGGTTATCTTGCCAGCGAATCGACATTAGAGCAGCACTGGCGTTTCAGCGAGTGGGTATACAGTCAGCAAGATAGATTTATGGCTGTTTTGAAAGAGGGAGAACGAATTTGCGGTGAATGGTTGCTCCAGGCGCATGGAACTCGCTACTACCTTCAGCACGAACCATTTGTTGCTTTCGACCTGATGGATGGTAATACCCGAACTCCTCATGCAGAATTTTTGCAGCGATTGAAGCCAGGAGCATTTGTAACTCCTAAAGTTATTCATGAAGGCGAAGCTTTAAGCATTCAGAGGGCAATGGAACTACTAAACGTTTATGGCTTCCACGGAGCGATCGACCCGATAGAAGGGGCAGTCTGGCGAGTCGAGCGAAACAAAGAAACAGGAATAAAAGGAAAACGTCAGTGGGTTGTCAATTTTGTAGTCAAGTACGTCAGAGCTGGAAAAATTGATGGATACTATCTACCTTTTATTAGTCAACAACCTCCCATTTGGAACACATGTAACTTATCTTCTCTATAAATTTTTTCTATGACTCAAATCTAAGTACAGGACAAAAATTGTAAAATATCCAAGAACTCATCCATTTTCTGCTCCAGATTGAGAACAATGTTTCGTAAATGGTCAAAGCCATAGCGAAAAATGCTCTTAGCTCTACGTCCATGCTTTTTAATAGTGAGTGGTTTGAGTTGGTGTAACCATTCACCGGTCAGAATGACCCAACATAAGGCTAACGAGAGCAGTGCCAGAAGCTTACTCAAACGCTCGGAGTCGGTGAGATGGGTAGATTCCAAACAAAAACCACGAGTTTTAAAAATGCCGAAAAGTGTTTCAATTCCCCATCGTTTAGCGTAATCAAAGATGGCAGATTTGGGTGCGGTTTGAGTAGCAATGACTAGTAAGGAATCATCCTCTAATCGTAACGCTGCAATGTATACCCAATGTCCCCAGAGTTGTCTTTTATGGCGTAGAACTTTATGCTGTCCTACCTGTAAATCCTGAAATAGGACACTGACTTTGAGACTCTGACGACCGTGCCTAAGTCTATGATTTTCACGAAGGCGAATGCGAAACGGGGTGAGCGGATCGCTAAGTAGGTAGCCAAACCAATCTTTGCCAACGAATTCTCTATCTGCGGTGAGGCATGCAATTTCACGCTCCCCAAAGCGCTCTAGAAACTGGTTAAACAGTTTCATGCGTTCAGTGCTATTGGAATTGCCTCGCTTGTCAAGTAAACACCATACTACAGGAAAAGCCACACCTTCATGCACGACTCCCAGCATCAGGATATTGAAGACACAATCTCCAAACTGCCATTCGGTACGGTCAATTGAAAGCACCCACGGCTCGGGAATTGCTATCAAACTAATCACCGCTTGAGCAATCTCGGCATAATCCATTTCGTAGTGACGAAAAAATCGCTGTAACCGTTTGTAATGAGAATCCGTTTGCGCCTTGCCACTAAAGCCTGTTGCCAACTCCGTAAAGTTGACTGTTTTGACCCGCAGCAGTGCAATTAAAAATGCAGCGACAAAGCTCAGTCTTGCTCCATGCCAAGCTAAGTGTGGTCGCAAAGCTTCTCGAAGTAGAGTAACCTGATTCATTAGGTTTCATGGTTAAAGAATGTGGTAATTCTCATGAAACCCTTTCCTCTTAACCATTTGCAAGCTTTTGTCCTGTACTGAGGACTCAAATACAAAATATAGTGGTTACTCTTTCGTTAATATCGTCGATACTCTCTTTTTTGTATCTATCTATTGACGAAATAGCTTTAATACTAGAGCGAATGCTATTAGCAACATTTGTAATGATTGTTTTCGCATATATTCATCAATACATTCATCAATTTTCTTTTAATTCAAGAACTTCGATGTTTGCGAAAGTAAAAATTGGAGCAATATTTGGCTTTGCTTTAGGTACGGTAGGAATGGCAATAGTTCGATCTGGAACGTTCAAAGTGATTTGTCAGTTATTACACGTATCGCACGAACAACTACAAACGTCAGTAATGATTGACTTACTGATGATACCCACTCTACCCGTGTTTTTAGCAGTGCTGGCGACTGTAACAGGGCTTTTTGGTTCGATATTGGTAGGAATCGCTTATACCGCAACTTTTGAAGGTTGAAACAAAGGCTGAGAAGTATGCAGATTGTCGCTTTGTAGCAAGAAATTACACTCGTCCTACTCAAGAGAAATATTGAAGCTCCTCTAATCTCGATTGAACAATGCATTGGGCGAGATACAAAGAGTGGGTTGAGGAACTTCAGTACGGAATTCTTTCATCTTTGCCATCGAGTAAACGACAGAGGAGCAGATTCATGAAATCTATAAAAAGTCTACCAACACCTGTATCTCCATTTTTGAGTCACTCGGTCACAATTGTCATTCCTTGCTTGAACGAGGAAGGCAATTTGGAAAAGCTTTTTCAAACACTCCACCAAACTTTCCAAAATCTCGAATTTACCTTGCCAGTACTATTAATCGATGATGGTAGTACGGATAATACCCCTCAAGTCCTGTCGCGTTTATGCGCTCAATACCCCTACTTAAAAACGATCCGCCATCCTCACAAACAAGGAGTAACGAGAGTTTGGAAAACCGCGATCGCCCACGTCAATACAGAATGGATATTCTGGGGACAAGCCGATCTAGAGTCTGATTTTCAAACTGACGTACCTTTATTACTAGAAGCTTGTACGTCAGGCGTTGACGGCGTTGCTGGATGGCGACAGCAGCGGGGTGATGGTAAAGTCATGGCTTCCAAATTTGCCAATCTTGCCTGTCGAATGTTTTTTGGTTTGAAAATTCACGATATGAACTGGATCAAGCTCGTGCGTCGCGATATTCTCGCTGAAATACCCTTCAATATCGTTACTCATCGTTACCTCTTGGCAATTTTGGCAGGTTGGGGATATAATATTACAGAAGTTCTTACGCCTTGGCATCCCAGATTTTCTGGCAAAAGCAAATTTGGTCGCGGACGACTGATGACATCGGCAATAAGTTTTCTGAGAGCTTTGTGCTGGTTTCATGTCGAGCGGCAGCTTTACCAACCTCACTTGTATATTTCAGCTGCTTTCAAAGCGATTTGCGTTGGGTTCCGTGCAGGTAGAGAGGCTTTTGAGTTGCAAGTTCAGCGCGATCGTCTAGCAAATTATTGACCGAATAGCGAGTGGTTTTGACTCTCTGTCGATCCTTGTTTCCAGTTCCTAATGAATAAACGCATTATCGTTATTAGTTCTGTCTATCCTCAAAATGCAGAAAGTAATCACGGAGCCTTTGTGCGAGAAGTAATTTTACGCTGTCAATCTGCGGAAACGACATTCTTAGTTTTTGCTCCAGCCTATGAAGGTAGTCAAAGCTACGTGCTAGATGGCATAAAAGTTTATCGCTTTCGTTATTGTTTCAAGCGGTTTGAAAATCTCGTCCGCGATGGAGCGCCGACTAAGTTGCAAAAACAGCCGCTTTATTTACTAGTCGCGGCTGTTTACATTTTTCTAGGAACAATTCAATTATTTCGAGCCTGCTGTAAAGAGAAACCTGATTTACTCCACGTCAATTGGGTTTTTCCGCACGGATTGATGGCATTCCCAGCTAGTAAGATTCTTGGCATTCCAATGGTGTTCAGTTTTCACGGAGCCGAACTTTTACTGGCAAATAAATTCCGCTTTGTCTCGTTAATTCTGCGCTGGCTTACGCCTCATGCAAACAGCGTCACTGCCAATTCTTCTTTCACATTAGGATTGGTACGGAAAATTTATTCTGGCGCAGTTACTGTAATTCCTTACGGTTTGACGATTGAAGCAAAACCACCCAAACAACGTCCAGAAGGGGCAATTCCTCAATTACTTTTTGTTGGCAGACTGGACGAACGGAAAGGATTGCGATATCTATTGGAAGCTTTGACGCTGATTTTAAAACAGCAGCCTGTGTGCTTAAGAGTGATTGGTAAGGGAATCCTAGAGACAGAGATTAAATCTCAGTGTCAAGATATGGGCTTAGATAAAGTGGTAGAATTCCTCGGTTTTGTCAGTAAAGCAGAATTAGCAGATGCATATGCTTCCTGCGATGTCTTTGTTTTGCCTGCCATTGTAGACAGCAAAGGCGATACTGAAGGACTAGGGATTGTCACGATCGAAGCCTTAGCACATGAAAAGCCTGTAATTGCCAGTGCAGTTGGTGGCATTGGCGATGTCATCCGTTCTGGAGTTACGGGTCTATTAGTACCCCAAAAAGATCCGGAAACGCTAGCAGCAGCCATCTTAAAAGTGCTGAGCGATCGCAATCTAGCTCAACAATTAGGACAGCAGGGCTTACAAGATGTTCAAGTCCGGTTTGGCTGGTCGCGGATCGTTCCTCTGTGGCAAGAGGTATTTAGCTCCGCTTTGACCAATTGAAACGGCGATCGCTACTCGACTGAAAACTAAAAAGTTTAGTCTTTCCCCTCAAGCTTAACTAAAAAACTATGAACAACATTCAAGGGACATACGACCTTCACCTAATTTTAATCGCGCTTGTTGCAGGAGTATTTGCTTCATATACTGCATTTAGCTTATTACCTTTATCAATTCAAAATCGAGATCGACAACGCAAGCTATGGTTAATTCTTAGTTCAATCAGCTTGGGTTTGGGAATTTGGACGCTACACTTTATTTCAATGATTGCTTTTTCTCTTCCAGTTCGGACTAAGTACAATGCGTTATTTACAATTATGTCGATTGGTCCAGCAATTTTTGCTTCGGGACAAGCCTTTTTCTTAGTTGTAGAAGCAGAAGATCCGACGAAAGCTAGCGTAATTAAAACTTCTCTATGTTCGGTTTTAGTTGGACTTGGAATCGCTACGATGCACTATGTAGGTATGGCGGCTATGCAGACAGGAGCAACAATTCACTATAACTGGTTTTTGTTCTTAGTTTCTATTATTGTGGGAATTGCTGTATCGCATTTAGCAATTTTACTACTGTTATGGTTGCAAAGAGTTCCCTCCTCATCGCAAAGAATAGCTAATTTTATTAGTGCTATCGTTCTGACAATAGGAGTTGGTTTTATGCACTTTACAGGTATGAGTGCAACTAATTTTATAACTGAAAAATCTTCACAACACTTTCCAGCAGTTTTCTTAAGCGACACGCTACTAAGTCTTATAGCATTTAGCATTGCTATTTTTTTTATGGGTACGGGATTACTTCTTTTATTTACTTCTATTGAAGATTATAAAACGAAGCCCAACATTAACTCGGTTAAAAACGATGCAAACGGTAAACTCTCGTCAAGTTCGAGATATTTAGATTAAAACTGTTCTGAGAGGATAAAATTGATTCAATGCCGCATTTGAGCTGAAGGCGTACTTTCAGATTTAGGTACGGATAAAAAAGGTAAAAAAAGCAGTCCATATAGTAAGGCAATAAATACTACGATTGGTAAAATGACTGTAAAGTTCTCTTTGCAAACTATCGATCCTATAACAGAATAAATATTCTGCACTTCTAAAGGATTGTTAAAGATTTTGTCGGAATAAATATCTTTAATAGACGTATATTTATGACAGTCGAGATTGAAAGCTATTTTAGTAGGCGATTGCGGTGTAAAAAAATGTAAAAGTTGCTCGGACTTTAGGTTAGTGTAGCAAACGTTACGAATATCTTGAGGAATGTCAACTCCATTGCTTGTAGAAACGGAAATAAATGAAGCGTCTAATAAAATGCTATTTAAACTTTCTGGTTTCACGCTTCTAACTACCTTTTGTAGCGGTCCTTTTTCTAAAAGTGTTATTATTTCTTCAAGAAGGGGCTGTTCTAGAAGATCGTTTACGTAGTAGATTAGAAAGTATGGAACGTGTTTTCTGCCCTGATCGTCGTTGCATTCATTGTACAACCAGCCAAAAAGCGTTTCATGTCTATTAATTTGGTGAAGATATACTGCTGTAAATCCTTCTGGCGGAGGTTGATAAGCGTCCCAGTAGCGATCGATTATTTCGTTTTTAATAGTCCTTTCTAAACTTAGAGGAAAGCCTTTGCTATACGCTGAAGTAAAACCTACATCGTCAAAAGAAGTATATATAAGTTGTTCGACGTTTGATAGCATAAAATTCAATGATTAAACGGCACTTTCATTTTAGCAAACTAATAGAATAGCTTTATCCAACAACATAAAGTCATGGCTTCTCACCTCCTTACTACTCCCACAAAAAAAACTAATTGCTACCGAATACTAAGTTTAGGTCAACGGGGAGTTGGCAAAACAGTATTTTTGGCAGGAGCTTATTTAGATCTACGAGACTCCGTAGAAGAAATCAAAGTAGATAGCCTCGATTCAGTAACGGAACAAAATGTCTTAAAATTGCTAGGGCATATTAGAGAGACGGGAGACTATCCTCCGCCCTCCGTTAAAATTAGCAACTTCAATTTTGCTCTGAAAATGTCAGTCAATCAGCGTAAAAAAGTTTTGTATAATTTTTCTTGGAGCGACGTACCAGGAGAGATTTGCGAACCAGATAACGAACACTTTCAGGAGTTGGTGTTGAATTCTCACGGCTGCTGTGCTTTTTTCGACGCTCTCGCTCTCGTAACTGAGTCTAATTATACCGATCGCGTCCGCTCGATTATGAAGCAGCTACTAGCCATTGCTTCTCTGACAGCTAAAAATGGTATCTTCTATCCGATTTCTTTAGTTTTTACAAAGTGCGACCTATTGGGAACTCCTCCTACAAATATTTTGCGTTTGGAGCAACATTTAGGCGCTATTACCGACCCGCTCGATACTACAGGAGTAATATACAAAACGTTTTACTCTGCCGTGCAAATTGTCAAGCAAGACGAACACAGTAGAGTTGTTTCTAGAGGCGGCGCAGGAGCAGCGGTGTATTGGTTGACGCAGGAATTACTCAACATCAGTCAACGAGGCGAAACTAGGCGACTTGCTTCGCAGTTACACTCTTTGTCTTTTCCGTCGTTGAGAACTTACGCTGCCTCTAACACTATGTTAAAGGCAAAGCTAATAAATTCTAAAATTTTTGCTTTAGTCGGACTTTTGGCGTTCGTCTCTCTAGCATCCTGGTTCGGAATTACTTGGTACGAACGCCAGGTAGCAAATTCTCCAGATACCCTGACCGCTCGTTCTATCGAGCAGTATAGGGGAATCCTCCGCGCTCAACCAGAAAACACCGACGCTCTCATAAATTTAGCTAATCTACTGATCCAACAAGCAGAATATAGTGGCGCTATAGAACTGATGCAACGGCTAGTAAAAATACAGCCTCAAGAGATAGAATGGCAGATGAATCTGGCTCGGCTTTATGCAGTCACGCAACAACCAAAAGAAGCCCAAAAAATTTACGATAGCATATTGAATCGTGACGGCAACAACGTAGACGCTTTACAAGAAAAAGCTATACTACTAGCATCTACCAATAAAGCAGAAGCGAAAGAGCTGGCGACAAAAGCGATGCGATACGCTTCGCCAGCAGCAAAGCCAAAAATTTCGCAATTGTTAAATAGCCTATCAAATTAGTATTAGTTGATAGTTTTTCTTGCATTGTAGATTTTTTATGATATCTTGATCTTCATGTGCCAATCGCTCGACACTGAAAACTTGTCTGACTCAGGCAGTCGATGTAAGAAATTTGACTACTGAATAACGGTTGTAATTGCATCGACAAAAATTTCTCGGTTAGTTTGTGTTTGCTAGCAAAAAATTGGAGAAAACAATGACAGATAAAGAATATATCTCGCTAGGCGTTCATAATCGTGCCGCAGTCCTCAATTTAGATAACGAATCTCGGTCTTGGCGTTACGGTGAAAAACCAGACTATACGAAAAGTGAAGAGCGGTTGGCTCAACGCAGCCAATATAACCATACTGAGGGGTCGCTAGCAGCGATCGCGCAAAACTTAGTAAGAGTGTTCGAGATGGAAGCCTCGTTTAAGGAAAATTCAGCTGAATGGCTTTCGGTCGTCCAAAGTAAGTTTGTCATGCAGACGAATAACGGACGCGCCTACACCGCTCAAGAAATCGCGAAAGTGGGAACTTACAATACGTTTTTACTCAAGAGCGAACATTACGACCCAGATGGAGAAGATTTTGAATCATCGGCAGAAGTATTCCACACTGCTTTTCCAGAAGGTTTTTTATGGGAGTTAGTGGAAGTATATTCGGGTCCTCCTGCTGTTACATTTAAGTGGCGACATTGGGGCGAGTTTACAGGATCGTTTAAAGGTCGTGCTGCTACGGGCGAGACGATTGAGATTGTAGGAGTTTCGGTTGCTCATGTCAACGATCGCTTACAGATTGAGAGATTGGAACATTACTTCGATAATTCCAAGTTTTTGCAAGGACTAACAGCTGGATGTCCGTTTCACAATAACGGCGGAGCAACGCAGTAATTTCCATCGCTCTATGCTAAACCTGACTTCATTTTTGGAGTCAGGCATTTATACCAGCTTCGAGCGAAAACTTTTTCTAGACCGAATAGAGTATTAGGTTAGCTCTCCTCTTGTCAGGTCATCTACAAACAATCGAGACTGCTGTTGCAAGTCCAGAGCGATCGCCGTGAGTTATTAATTTAACTGAGATCGTACCGCTCGATCTTTAAGTGCTACCTCGACAATTCCAATAGAAGTCGATTTCCTGTTTTCTTCTCAGTAAAAATCGCGGGCGATCGTTCAAAAGCAGAACCGCTTTGTATGTATCAAAATCGTAGCCCAACTCCTCTTTTTCGGATCTTTCTCAGTACGCTAATTGTCGTTCCTCTGGGTGTTATGGGAATTCTTGCCGTAACCGTGCTTTTACCTGCTCTGAGGAATCCCGAATCCAAATTCTACTCTTCTAAAATAGGCTATCCAGCACTACAACGATTGAATGGCAAACCGATCGCCGTCCAGACAGCGCCAGTGACGTTGGGCAATTTGCAGGAAGCGACCGCAGCTCCAGGGGAATCCGTTGCCCTACAGCAGGTAGAAGTACGCCCTTTGGTATCTGGAACTGTAGAAAACACCTTGGTTGTAGAAGGACAACAAGTTAGGAAAGGGCAACCGCTGGTTCAGATCCAGCAACTTCCTTTTCAGCTAGCCGTTGATGCCGCACGTAAGAATCTAGCCATTGCTTCTATTAACTTTCATACGGAAAAAGAGACTGTACCAGCACGAGTAACAGTATTGGAAGGCAACATCAAAGCCGCCCGTAGAAGGTTGGCAATTTCTCAAAGCGAGGCTAAGTTACTCGATACCTTAGCCAGAGACGGGGCGATTAGCAAGATGCAGCTCTACAACCAACGGGCATTGTATGCAGAGCGACAAAACGATCTGATTGCTGCTCAGCAAGCATTAATAGTCACTCAAAGCAACTTACGCAAGCAGATGGTAACTGCCCGCCTCCAGATGCAGATAAATCGAATAGAGTTACAAACTACTTTGAAAAATCTCAACTATGCTACAGTTCGCGCTAGCGAATCTGGTTTAGTCAGCCAAGTTGCCGTTACAAGTGGAGAAATTGCAGATCTGACAAAACCAGTCGTTACATTGAGTGCAAATACAGTATTTGAAGGCTACGTCGATCAGGCACGGATCGGTGCTGTTAAAATCGGCGATCGCGCTAGAGTGCGCCTATTAGCATACCCAGGTCGTAGCTACCAAGGTAAAGTGATACGCCTCAATCCCACGGTTCGGTCGCAACAGAGTAGTTTTGCTAAAGTTGGAGCCGACCACCAGTATACTTACTCCGTATGGGTAAAGCTCGATGATTTAACAATGCCACCAGGCTTACAAGGTTACGTCGAGTTTACCCCCAGTCGAACGGTCGCGACCGTTCCAGAAAGCGCAGTCACGCATTTATCTGCTGGCGAAGGTATAGTGGTTATCGCCCGCTCGAACCGAGCGGCTATCAGAAGAGTGAAATTAGGCAGAATACGCGATAACAAACGCGAAATAATAGGAGGGCTGAAAGTAGGGGAACGAGTTATTATCAATCCCAAGGCACTAAAATCTGGAGACCTGTTAAGAGCGTTGCCTGAAGAAAAATAAGTTTAGTTTTGCGATTACTATGCATTTTATAGCTACTACAACAGTCAAACATGCAACTACACAACTCGATCGTATTTTTATAATTCACCCTGTAAACTGCTTAAATTACAATAATGCCTTAAATCTACAACAAACTTTTACGGAAGTTTTGTCATTCTCCCCAACTTTATGCATTATAGATTTATCGAAAGTATATTTTGCAGATAGCTCTGCATTATTCCAGGCGATCGCCGTGTATAAAAATGCCAAACAACAAAAATGTCGCTTAGTTTTTTGTTGTTTGCAGCCTTCAATCAAACTTATGCTAGAAATTACTCAGCTCGATCGAGTATTTGAAATATTTGATAGCCTAGAAGATGTGTTAAAACAATGTACAAAAATAAAGAGCGCTACTTTTCTCCTCAAGAAGTCGAAGCAATTTTCCAACGTGCTTCTCGACTTTCTCTGAATTTACCTGAAGATTACGTATCTTATTCGCAACTAATATCAATTGCTGAGGAAATAGGTATTTCTAGTCTAGCTATAAATGTGGCAATTTTAGATAGTCAGTCCGCACTCAGAAATAGTAATCCGGCTCCTACTTTAACTCGCATAGAAAGCTCAAACTATGAAGTATTTGCTTTAAGTTGGCTTAAAACTATTCTTAGAATTTTAACTTTCACTATTTTTATAACATTATCTTGGAAATTAATTCTATCTTCGTTCGAGTTACTTCAGCAGCACATTACAATTTTTTTACAGCCTATTTCCTCTACTTCATCTCTTAATATAAATAACATTGCACTTGCAATATTTTATTATCTTGGTGTTATTATTATTGCTGTAAGTAAATTTTTTTTACAGCTTCTTTTTATTACTATTTTTAACTGACATACCTATTTTATTATTAATAACTCTATTAATTACTTATTTAGCATCAAAAAAAATAATTATAACAGTGTCTTTATTTTATATTTGCTTGGTTGTATTGGTTCGATCTTCTTGTGTTACGTAGGAATATTATTAACAATAGTTCATTAAGCGTATGCTAAATACAAAATTTTTGATTTAAAAAAACTTGCATTAATAAGATAGAAATTTATGCAACAACAATTTTTCATTAAATGAATCAAATTTCTTAACAAAATCTAGATTTAATAATGTACAGGTTAATAAAAAGCTTAGATCGAGAAAGAATTGTTTCTCTAGTAGCAGTATCAGCGTTAGCTTTGGGAGCCTTTTGCCCTTGGTACTCTTTACCAGTAGAAGCTTTAAAAACATTTGAAATCAGACTCGTACTACCACAAATATGTAGAGGCTTAGTCTTAGTGTTAGCTTTAGTAGCTGCTGTGGCGCTCTCAAAGAGAACAGCCAGAGGCATCACTCGTTATCACCTTTCTGATACCCTTCTTCGCTTGTTGTTTTGGATTTGCCTGATAGCTGTCTTACTCTTTCCTTACGCGACTGTCACTTGGTCTCCAACCATTAACTATCTAGCTACTTCTTATTACAAACAATCCTCAAGGGTTACTAGGCATATAGAAAAAAATTTTTCTAACATTCAAGCTCAATGGAAGCAGAACATTTTACTCAGTCAGTCCGTCCCGATCTCATCAGTTGCCGATTTTTCAATAGGAGACGTTCGTTTTTTTCAAATGCCTTTTTGGGATCGATTTTTGACTAGGGGGTTGGGATATAGTAATAATTTTTTTGCTTTCATCAATCGTGGTTGGGGATTTACCATTAGCGGTCTTATCCTCTGCTTGTTAGCACTATATTTGAGATCGAGTAGCAAAAGTTTGAATATTTTGACTCAAGACTTGGGTAGCGTTCTCCCTTTGATAGGATTAGTATTCATGCTTTTAGTCATCTCTCTAGTCGCACCCAGTATTATTAGCTTTCAGCTCGATAGTCTATTTGCTAAAGGGGAATATACTAAAGTTTTAGCTACGAGCAAAACTTTAAGTTGGTGGTATCCGCCCTTAAGAGGTGATAGTCGATTTCTCAGCCGCATGGCGCGAACAGAACTTCATATTGCCGACTCAGAAACAGATGTCGCTTGTTTCGCTAGAGGATTAGAGCAGTATAGTTTAAGTAATTGGTTTGAAGCAGAAGATTATTTTCAGCGGTCTTTAAGCCTAGAACCAAAACTTTTCTTAGCTAGAGGATACTTAGCGACAACGTATATCAATCAAGGAACTGAGTATTTTAATGACAAAAAGTCAGAAGTAGCAGAAGATTACTTTGAGAAGGCATTACAAATCTTTCCATATCACGTCGAAGCGCTTTACAATTTATTACTAGCAAAAGTGGCTAACGGTAAATTTGAAGATTCAGTTTTAATAGCACAACAGTTAATAAATTCTCAAAGGTATTCTCAGCTTCCCAGCCTCGCTTTAATTGCTCAAGCATATTTGCACATGAGCTGGGCAAACTTTTGGAATGATGATGCAGTAGAAGCTTGGGATCTCTATCGTCGATCTATCGATCGCGAAATATGGAACGAACAAGATAGCAGTACAAGCGAAGCGGCAGAGTGAAAAAGAAAGCATGGAGTAAAGTTACGGCAGGCTCATAAACTAACAACTAGAATTAGTAACAATGGCTATACACATTTGTAGTACTAAAACAACTGCGAGAAAGCTAGCAAAGCTGTTTAAAACTAAATATTACAAACGAATAGTAATAGAAATAGAGTCAAACTGCGATAACATAGATTCTTTAATAAAGTTATTAAATAGTTTGCTTTTAGTAGAAAAGGTAGAAAAGGTAGATATAAAAACAGCTCAACAAATTAAACTCAGTCGAATAACTTTGTATCAAAATAAAATATTGTTTAGTTTGGACACGGATATTTTTGTAGATGCTTTTAAGTTATTTTTAATTAGTTTTAGGTTTATTTTATATATTTTTTTAAATACTTTAATAATCGGGATTATTATTGATGCGCTAATTTATATAATTTTTTACGTCAGTTTTTCTGCTTTTATTCAAACGCTGATAAGACTGCTAGTATATATTACTTCGGTTCTTTTTTTTGTAAGTTGTGTCGCATTTTTTAGCATTCTAATATTTTATTTAGTAGAAAAGATTTTATGGAAGTTTTCAAAGTTTTCTGATTAAGTATCTAACTACTTATAAGTAGCAAAAATTTACTATTTAAGTGGAAAAAATAGATGCTTGGTAAAAAGACTTTCTCAAATCAACTCTACTTTACTAAATTTATCTGTTGGCTTTCTTTATCGCTCGTCCTTATTTTAGGACTTTCGTTAGGAACGCTCGCTTTTGCTACATGGGATAAAATACCTTCACCTCTAGAGCGCGTCGATTGGTCTGCCGAGACGAGGTGGGTTGCCGCACCGCAACCGACATATAGATTCTATGCACGTCGCGATTTTTATCTTGCCGCTCCCGTACAAACGGCATGGCTGCGAGTGAGTGCTGACAACGATTTTATTCTCTACGTT
Source organism: Chroococcidiopsis cubana SAG 39.79 (assembly GCF_003991895.1). Taxonomy (NCBI): domain Bacteria; kingdom Bacillati; phylum Cyanobacteriota; class Cyanophyceae; order Chroococcidiopsidales; family Chroococcidiopsidaceae; genus Chroococcidiopsis; species Chroococcidiopsis cubana. Next base: position 96,729 of record NZ_RSCK01000003.1, on the reverse strand, counting down.
AACGGACGGGCGATCGCCAAGGAAAAGGATATTTTGTACAATGCTTGGGGATTGAGCAGCCGACTGAGCGAGAAATTTCAGAGATTAGAGGGCATTTCTTACCGAACTTACGGCTACGATTGGCTTCACCTTGCCAATGCGAAAGACTGGAAAATCCCAACTTACATAGATCTCGCTCCTTACTTGAGATCGGGCAAAAACACGATTGCCGTGGAAATTCAAAAAGGTCGCCAAACTCCCCGCTTGGCGATCGAAGGGTACGTCTATTCCGTACCGAGCGTGCCAATAAATTTAACGACAGGAGCAGTCCCCTGGCAAATCTCGACTTTGTACGAAACTCATCAAGCCCTTTCTTGGTTCGATCCAAACTTTCCATCTCAGGGCTGGATTAATGCCGTAGCAGTCGGGTCGGTGCGCGAAAAGACTTACAGCAGGGTGTCGCCAAGGCTATTCGATCGCCTGTTGCAGGGAATGTGGGTTACTGGCGATGAAACTGCCAAAGGAGAAGTGTGGCTTCAGGGTGAGTGGGAGATCGGGCGCGATCGCGGACGTGCCTTCGTGCGATTTGCGGGGAATAGCGAGTATTCACTGTCGATCGATGGGCTACTCGTCAAGCGATTTGCAGATCGCCAGTTGCACATGTACGAAGTCACGAATTTCCTGCACCCCGGACGAAATATTGTCACCGTGCGTCTGGCTCGTCCCCTGACTCGATCGGATGATGGTAGTCCTTTAAGCTTTTTCTTAGATGGATGGATGGAGGCTAGAAGTAATGCAGTAGCATCATTTGCCACTAACGAGCGATGGTATACCTTAGATAGAGCTATGGCAGCGAATTTAGGACGGAAAGCAGCGATCGCCATCCGTCCTCCAGCCCCGTCTGAATTTCGTCGCAAGTTTGAAGGTAACGCTTATTGGTTGAACTACCCAGACTACCTTTGGCGTATAGGTCTATGGTGTGGCGGAGGCATCGGACTTGCACTGTTTGGTGTGTGGTTATTGGGTTCGTGTCAGCAGGGGTCTTATCGTAATTGGTGGGATAATTTGAGAGCAGGGACGGGATTGTTGCTACCAGGCATATTATATTTAATTGCAATTGGTTTGCTAAAGCATCGATTTGCCGAATCCGAGCGGGGGTTAGTATTCGTTCAATCTCAAAGCAATTCTCTTATCTGGCTGGGATTTATAGGGATCGTAACTTCAACGCTACTGTGGAGTCACAAAAAAAGTAGCGATCGCCGCCAAAACCTACTAATACGATTGCTAGTAGCGGGTTTCAGTGCGGTTAGCGTTACCGTACTAGTCCCGATTGCTTCATTTTGGTTGCCAGTTGCGGCTATAGGTTTCTCCATCTTATTTTTACTATTGCAAGCTCCACTTCCCAAACTAAATCATCAAAAAATAGTTGAAACAGTTTTTCAACATCAATGGTTGCTGTTAGCCGCGATTGTTTTAGTAGGATTCATTTTACGAATTTACAACCTCGGTTTTTGGGACTGTGAAGCTGACGAAAATACTTCTTTAGATGCAATTAGAGGTATTCTTCGTACAGGTGCGCCCCAAGCAACCTCCGGTATCTGGTATACGCGATCGCCTGCGTACCATTATGCAGTCGCTCTTTGGCTGTGGTTAGTAGGCGATTCAGTCGTCCACGCTCGCTTCTTTTCAGCTGTTTGGGGGACGGCAACTTTAGTATTAGTCTTTTATTTTACTCGTAAAGTTACTGGGAAAGCTTGGGTTGCTTTATTAGTAACAGCTATTTTAGCAATTGACCCTTTTGAGATCTATTTTTCTCGTTTTTTACGATTTTACCAAATGGTGCAGTTTACAAGTCTTTTGACTTTCTGGTTCTTTTTGAAAGGGTTTATCGACCGAGAGGGAAGGAGCTATCAGTACGGGTTTTTTATTGCTTTAACTCTCACCATACTAAGTCAAGAAGTTACTATAACTCTAATACCTTGTTTTTTAGTTGGATTTCTTTGCTTTTACCGCCCTTTTCGATGGTCTGACGACTGGCGAATTGTAATAAGCAGTCTCCTATGCTTGTGTATTATATCTTTCAATATTATCTTCTTTTCTATTAAGTGCTTGACTCCTGTAGTAGCGATTTCTAACAGTACAGACTCGTATTTAAGATTGCATTCGTTTAATATAACGGGGCTTACTAATAATTTTTTTATCAATAATAGTCGCTTGAATATAATTTATACTTTCTTCTTTTTCATAGGCTTTATATACTTTGCTAAACGACAAAATGAAAAACTTACCTTCTTGTTTAGCAGCGTTTTAATAAACTTAATAGTTTTAACGCTTCTCGTCTATCAAATTGCTACTCGATATGCCTATCAAGTATATCCGCTATTTATTATTTTATCTATTTACAGTGGCATAAGTATAGTAGAGCATCTAGGAAAGAATTACGAGAAAATTCTGAAAAGTTTGTTACCTCTAAGAAGTGTTGCGCTTGCTTGCATTATTTTACTTTTCGTCATTAGTATCGAACCAGAGAGAGTATTTGCTGCTTATCAAGATTCTATTACTAGACGCAACGATCGAATCTTTCAACATATTCGCGATCGCAGGCAACTAGGGGATGTCGTACTTTCTCCTTCTCCTCCTGGAGCGGCAATCTATTTAGGTGGATTGGACTACTTTTTACCAGGAACGGTTGCCTTTGACGTACCTTACGAGCATGAAGGGCGAGTTATCGATCGCTGGGCTGGTGGCGTAATGATAACTAATTTAGATCGATTAATCCAAGTTTTAGAAAAAGCTAACAGAGTGTGGATTCATATGGACGATCATGCGGAAAGAAAGTTCGATAGTGAGTTTTTACAGTATCTGCAAGTTTTAGGCAAGCCAGAAATCGAAACGTTTGGCGCTCGTTTGCGCTTGTGGCGAAAAGAAGATGGAGTTTTTCCTCGCGTTCCAAATAAAGGTAGAGACTTAGGGAGTTATTGATGAAACTTGACAGAATAACTTTTATCAAAGCGGCTATCAGTATTGGGTTAATAACTTTAGTAGCGACGCGGATCGATCTACATCAAATTCAATTAGAGATTCAGCATTTATCTATAGCTTTTATTATCTTTGCTCTAATTTACTATACGAGCTGTCAATGGTTGAGCTGCTGGCGCTGGCGAATTATTTTGCAGTCTAGCGGACACTCTATACCTACATGTAGCTTGCTTAGCAGTTATTTTGCTGGAATGTTTCTCAATATTTTTCTACCAGGTGCGCTAGGCGGAGATGTTTATCGAGTTTATCGAGTGGCAAAATTAACTCAAGATTCAGAGGTAGCACTAGTTTCTGTTTTTTTAGAAAGATTTACCGGACTAGCTGCGTTGTCCGCACTTGCTCTTATTGGCTTGCCCCCTGCTTTTAAGTCGATTGGGCAGTGGGATATTATTCTTTTACTAGCAACTTGTGCGGGTTCTTTAGTCGGAGCAGTTTTACTAATTACTAGCCCAAAACTATTAATGTGGTTTGAACCCTTGCTAGTTAAATTTAGGCTTGGTAAAATATTAGCTCGTTTTACTAAAATTCAACTTCTCCTACGTCAATTCTCTCAACACCGTCAAGCTTTAGTTATTTCAGTAGGTTTATCATTTCTCCTTCAAGTAGCTATAGTTTATTATCATTATCTTATTGCCTATCAATTGAGAATTTATATTTCTTATTTAGATTTATTGGTTTTCGTACCAATAGTTGCTGTAATAAGTTTGTTACCAATATCTTTAGGGGGAATTGGAGTAAAAGAAGGGTTATGGATATATCTTCTCAATCACATTGGGGTTTCAGTAGAGAAAGCTTTACTCCTATCGCTATCAACTACAGTACTAGGATGGCTGTTAAGCTCCTTTGGGGCTGTATTTTTATTTTTAGATTTTTATAGGTCGTCTACAGCTACAGCTAAACAACCTAATTAAAATATCGATATGAATCTAATGTATGCTACTAAAAATATTAAAGTACTGCTTGCCATAAGCTTTGCAATATTACTCTCATGTACGGCGATCGCCAGAACGATTACTCCTGGGACTACTGTAGAAGTAGAGCGTATTGCTAAAGATAAGAAAGCTCAGAAAACAGACTTAAATTACGAATCAACTCCTCTAATAGTCAATGTTCTATATCGTTATCCTTCTAGTTTATATAATCCAGTGTCTCCAGATGGTGCTAGTAACGCCAATATTAAATGGGAGCAATGTAAAGCCGATCGCTGGTTTATTGAAGAACAGCGATATGCTGAAGAAAGAATCATCGCCGGACTGCTCAAAAACGACTCCCAAGCCATACAGTCAGGTTTTAAAATGTTCGACTGGGGATTTGCTCGTCAGTCCTCAGATGGTAGTTTTAAAGGAACGGGCGACCCCTTTCACAGTACTTCTTTCTTCGTCCAAGCAGTTGCTCGCACCCTGTTAGTGCTTCAGCAATCTCCTCAAGCTAGCAAGTACGCCTACCGAATAGCGCGATATAAACCATTGGTGCGCCGCGCTGCTCGTTGGATGATTTTACCTTCAGTCTGGAAAAAAGGAATCGAGCGCAACGAGCCTTATGCCCATCGTCGCTATCTAGTTGCAGCAGCTTTGGGACTCACGGGCAAGCTTACGGGCGATCGCCAGCTAATCGATCGCGCTCGTCAGTCTATTAAGGACGGCTTATCGCTTCAAAGCCTCGATGGAGGCAATCCAGAAAAGGGAGGCTACGACACGAGTTACCAAATGGTGGGTGTAGTATATGCTCAGAGATGGGTGACTTACTTCCCAGACGATCTACTCACGCCAAAAGTCAAGGCGATGATAAATAAAGCTTTAGCCTGGGAGCAAGCAAGAATTTCAAACGCTGGGGAGATCAGCAGTCGAGGTAATACTCGCACTGGAGGAGAAGAAAAATCCCGCGCAGGTAGGACTAAAGATGTATCTTCAAGAATTGTGCTGCGTGGCTTTGCTTATTGGGGGGCGGTAACAGGTGATTCTAAGTGGAGTGCGATCGCCCGTAAGATTGCCAACTATTATCACAGTCCACACCCTCACAGCGATCGCACGAAATTACATTTCAACTCGTTGGTTTCAATAAGGATTTGCAACAAAAGGTATGTCAGGCAAGCTTACCGATCTAGAATTTAAGTTTTCGCTTCTTGTGACAGTTTATTCCCGTCTACCTCACTCCCAGTATCACTATCTTCCGCAATTTTTTGTCCGAGAAGCTGGATTATATTAAGCAAGCCGAGAAGCGTCAAGGAAATAAAGTTTCTTCTACTGTGGAAAGATGCACCATGCAGACCGTTTAGATTCAATCCAAAAGCCGAAGCAGACCAAGGACATCCAGCATTTGTCACGCTTAAAGCGAAATTCTTGCCCCAGCACAATGTTTTCGGTTTTGTGGAGCAGCTAGCTTTGCCACAGGAAACTGCCCCACGATTTCTTAAAGCATCAAAGCAAGATAAATCTTCATTGCGGCAACAATCATGATAAGCGTGAAGAGACTCGGAAGAGTGCAGTTAGCACGACTTAATAAATAATTATAAAGAATTGCCGTGAAATGTTTTACTGACGCTGGTGTTGCTATTTGTAGGCATTCATACTACCCTAAAAGGAGAAATGCAAGATATCTAAAGTGATGGAATTTGGAGCAACGCTACTCATAAAATAAGCATCCGCCAAGGTTAAGATTATTGGAGAGGCAATCGCGCTTTACAATAACCTTGAGAAGTTTTACATATTTTTGTAATGCCACAAACTTCAACTTTACATTTTTACTTCAATCGCAACTGTCCTTATGCTCAGCGAAGCTGGATGACATTGCTGGAGCTAGGAATTGATTTTGAGCCAGTTGAAATTGCATTGGGTAAGGACAATAAAACTGAGTGGTACTTATCAATAAATCCTAATGGTACAGTGCCGACTATCAAGCATGGAGAAACAATTGTCTACGAATCTTCAGTAGTCAACGAATACTTGTGTGAAGTATTTGATAGTCGTGAGGCTGCACTCATGCCAGATGAAAGTGCGGCGCGTGCTAGAATAAGAACTCTTATTCTTCGTTGCGATGCAAAGTTTGTTAAACTGGCATACAGCTATCTTTCTCATAAACGACAAGATGATCCGGCGAAAGACGACCAATTACAAATGCAGTTGATTGAAGAACTGAGCTTTTTGGATAAAACTATTAGTAAAGCTGGCGGAACATACTTTTTGGGAGAGAAAGTCTCTTTAGTAGACCTAACTTATCTTCCTTTTTTCGAGCGCCAAATAGTAGCATTGTCTGCCTGGAAAAACTTTGAGCTTAAAAATAGAAACTTGCCATATCTAGAAAAATGGATAGATTCTATGTTTGGCAGAAACAGCTTTATTAAAACTAAGTCTGAGCCGGAACAAATTAAAGAGTTGTATTCTTTGTTTTTAGGTAAAGATTACTTCAAGAAAGTTGGAATAGCGGAATAACAGCTCAAGTTCTTTCTGACGAGGCTTGAATCTTATACACACTCGTTTGACGAATGAATAAGCTTAAAATTTACCAATTATGCTTTGGAGCTAATGGCATTATTCTAAATGTGCTGTTTAGTTTACCAGCGCTAGCACAAATTGTCCCCGATGGCTTTTTAGATAATAATTCTGAAGTGAGCCGGCAAGATAGAATTAGCACGATTACTGGGGGAACGCAAGCAGGTACTAATCTATTTCATAGTTTTGAGCAGTTTTCTGTTCCCACTGGCGATACTGCTCGGTTCAATAACACTGCATTGATTTGCTAGTATAGTACTAAGGAAAAGCATAATGGAATTTATTCAAAAAAATATTTTAGAAACGATAATGGCTCTTGGAGATAATTCTATCTCATTCTGCTTTGAGGCTACTGGAGAGTTAGGAAAAAATTTAATTTTATTTTTGTTAAACAGCTTGGGTGAAAAGAATTTAGAAGATATCCGAAATGATACTTTAAAATGTAGTGAAGTACAACAAACACTTTTACAAAGTATTCTAGCTTCACAACAGTATACTGAATACGGAAAAAAATATCATTTCAAGAATATACAAACTATTGAAGAATTTCGTTCAAGGCATCCTATCACAACTTATAAAGATTATCAATTGCTTATAAATAATATCTACGAAACAGGTGACTACACTCAATTGTTAACAGAACCAATAACTTTATTCCAAGAAACTTCTGGAACTACTGGGGCAATAAAGTTAATTCCTAGAACTAGCTCTTTATCTCAAAGCTTTTTAAAGGTCTCTCAAGCATCAGAAAGTTTTGCAGATTTTTATTTTCTAAAACCAAATAGTATTTTTAAAAACTATCGTGGACTAGCATTAGTTAATACATTGCCAGTAAAAAAAAGTCCTACTGGCATACCACAAGGGACAGGAACAAGTGTAGGATTAAGACAATATTTAGAAAAATATCAATTAATTAAAAAGATTTTGAGTTTCAAGTTTAGTAGTCCTCCCTCTATATTTTTAATAGATGACTACGAAAGTGCGTACTATTGCCATTTATTATTTGGTTTGTTAGATAAAGACCTCACTTTTATTGCCGCAAATTTTGCAGCAAATGTATGGGAAGCCATACAAATATTAGAAAAAAAGTGGCAACAGTTAATTAAAGATGTTCAGCTAGGTTACATTTCTGAAGAACTTAAACTTGAGAAAAATATACGAAGTGAATTACAAAGCCTCCTAAAAGCCAATCCTAGCCGTGCAAAAGAACTACAAAATGAATTTGAACAAGGATTCAATAAAATTTTACCAAGAATATGGACTCGATTATCTTATATACAATGCATTACAACTGGTTCGATGAGTTTGTACAAAGAAAATTTAAGTTTTTATGCTGGTGAAATTCCTTTTTATTCTGGAACTTATGGTGCTTCAGAAGCTTGGATTGGAATTAATATTAACCCACAGAGAGAGCCTTGCGCTTATGTGATAACTCCACATTCCGCATTTTTTGAATTTATACCTGAAATAGAAATAGATGCAGAAACGCCTTCTACTGTTACTTTGGCAGAATTAATAATTGGTGAAAAATATGAAGTTGTAGTAACTACAGTAGCAGGGCTTTACAGGTATAGGTTAGGAGATGTTATTAAATGTGTTGATTATTACAATCAAAGTCCAGTTGTAGAATTTTTATATAGACGTAATTCTCTTCTCAATTTAGCTGGTGAAAAAGTATCTGAAAATGTTATTTGGATGGCGTTAAGTGAGGCAACTGAAAAAATTATGATTGGATGTAAAATCATTGATTATACTACTTGCGTGAAAATTGATTTTACTTCGAGAAGGTACGTTGTATATATCGAATTAACAAATTCAATGGAGGTTTTAAGTGAATTAGATTCATATAGTGATAGGGTAGAAGAAAATCTTACTAAGTTTAACGATTTATATAAGACTTTAAGGGAGGCAAATTTAATTGAAAAAATCAAAATTAATATAGTAGACGATTCAGGTTTTAAGAAGTTAAAAGATAGAATAATATGTCAAAATGGTTCTGATTCACAGTTTAAAATGCCACGTCTATTAACAAGCTTAGAATTAATTAATTTTCTGAATGAGATCACAATAAATTAGCAAACTTTTACAAAATGATTGCCAAAAATGAGTGCCAAAAAAATTACAAGACCTAAACTTTTTAGAAAGTTATATTGGTTAACGTCTTTCTTATTTCTTACAAGTAATTCAGTCGTAGCACAAGTAATACCAGATGTTACTCTACCTAACAACTCTAGCACTACAACTGATGGAAATACTAGTACTATTACTGGTGGAACACAAGCAGGAGGTAATCTGTTCCACAGTTTTGAACAGTTTTCTGTTCCAACTGGAAATACAGCCTACTTCAACAACGCCCTAGACATTCACAATATATTTAGTCGAGTCACGGGTAGTTCTATTTCCAATATAGATGGTTTAATTCGTGCTAACGGCACTGCCAACTTATTTTTTATTAATCCGAATGGAATAGTTTTTGGTTCCAGCGCTCGTTTGGATATCGGTGGTTCTTTTGTTGGCAGCACTGCTAATTTTATCCATTTTACAGACGGGTTTGAGTTTAACGCTTTAAATCCTCAACCTACACCTTTGCTGACAGTAAGTGTACCTATCGGATTGGGTTTTGGAAGTAAGCCTAGTTCAATCGAATTGCAAGGAACAGGACACAGCGTAGTAGATTCACCTTTTTCCTTCTTCAGAGGACGCGATCCCTCAAATAGTTTCCGAGTTCAGCCTGGTCGAACACTTGCTTTGATTGGAGGAGATTTAATTCTATCAGGTGGAATTTTGACAGCAGAAGGGGGACAAATTGAATTATTCAGTATCGATCGAGGTTTAGTTAATTTTACCCCCAGCTTATCTGGGTGGAATTTCAGTTATCAAGAAGTTTCCAGTTTTAGAAATATTGATTTAAATTCTAAAGCTTTGGTTGATGCTAGCGGCTTTGATGACGGTTCTATTCAAATTCAAGGCGCTAATGTAAGTTTAGCTGATGGTTCATTACTCTTGATTCAAAATCAAGGTTCTCAATCAAGTGGGAGCTTAAAAGTTAAGGCTGCTGAATCTTTAGAAATCAAAGGAGTTGCTGCTGATCTTTTAACACGCAGCGGTATATATAGCGAAACAATTGGAAATGGGCGAGGAGCCGATATAATTGTATCTACACCTAAGTTAATAATTAAAGATGCATCTATAAGTACAAGTAATTATAGCTCTGCTTCTGGAGGAGATATCAATCTAGCAGCTCAAAAAATAACAATAACTGATGGAGGATTGATAGGAAGTTCTACATCTGTTACAGGTAAAGGAGGAAATATAGATGTTAATGCTTCTGAAACTATTCAAGTAAGAAAAACTTCCCCAATTTCCCCAGATGCCTTTAGCGCTATTGTTAGTAACGTTAGGGGAAGTGGTAATGGAGGAGATGTTTACTTATCAACTCCCCAGCTAGTTGTTGAGGACAGAGGATTAATTGGTACAAATGTTCTTAAAGGTACAGGCAAGGGAGGTAATGTAACATTTAATATCTCTGATTCCATCAGGATTGTTGGAGGCGAAGGTTTTCCCACAACTAGTACTTTAGCTTCTACTACCCTTGGTCGCGGTGCTGCTGGAAATTTAATTCTTAATACATCCAAGCTATTGATTCAAGATGGGGGAGCTGTTACAGCTTCTACCTTTGGTTCGGGAAATGCTGGCTCCTTGCAGATTAATGCCTCCGATTTTGTAGAGCTTAGAGAAGGAAATATAAGTTCTTCTGCTGTGTTACCTGCCCCTCAAATACAGCAATTTTTAGAGCTACCTGTAGAACTTAGCGGAATTTCAGGGTCGCTAACTATAAATACTCCTACACTAAAAATTCAAGACGGAGCGCAAGTCAACGTTAGTAATGATGGGTCAGGTAACAGTGGAATACTTAATATTGATGCTGATTTTATCGCTCTAAGCAACGGCGGTAGCATTACAGCAACTACAGCATCAGGAGAAGGTGGTAACATTTTCTTGAATTCGCAAAACCTCCAACTCCGAAACGGCAGCAGTATCTCTGCTACTGCTGGATTAGCAGGCGGGGGAGGCAACGGCGGTAACATCACCATCGACACCGATACTCTAGCTGTCTTAAATGGCAGCATCACTGCCAACGCCTTTACAGGTCGCGGTGGCAATATTGAGATCACTGCTCAAGGACTATTCACCACGCCTGATAGTCAAATCTCCGCTAGCTCTGTGTTAGGAGTCGATGGCTTGGTGCGAATCAATATTCCCGAACTCGATTTTACAAAAGTATCACAGCCAGAACAACGACCGCAAAATCCACAAGTAGCGGTTGTTTGTCAGGGACAAGCAGGTGTAGCATCTGGCGAACTAATAGATACAGGGACTGGTGGTACGCCAGCTAGTCCGAGCAATCCTTTAGATAGCAGTTCGGGCTGGCACGATCTCAATTCATATTCCCAAGAAGTAGAACAATTAGCCAGCTCTAAACCTACTTCTATAGTAGAAGCTCAAGGATGGAAACATAATGACAACGGAACGGTAAGCTTTACTACTGAAACAGATGATATAGTACCCTATGGCTCTTTATCTTCTCCTGCTTGCATTCGTACTCAAAGTCGTTGAATCAAAGCTTTATTTCAGTGAGATATCCTTTCGACTTAAAAATAATAGTTCTTTCTCTAACACTTTTGTGCTTGTCCAATCAGTCGCTTCGAGCGCAAACTAAAATCCCAAACCGCAATATTCCCACTGCACCTTCTACTCCTTTTCCTCAAGACCTACCAAAACCTCCAAGCAACGAACCACCTGTTGACGTTTCTCCTTTTTTCCAATCTCCAGAAACAGATAGTACTAGTACTGGTACAATTAGAGTAGAGAAATTTATTTTCAAGGGAAATACAGTTTTTAGTTCTCGACAGTTGGAAGCTAAGCTCTCTAGCTACTTGGGGCGCAAACTTGCTTTCTCCGAGCTACTACAAGCCCGTTCTGCAATCACCGAACTGTATACTCGATCTGGATATATAAACTCTGGAGCATTCATTCCAGTATCAGACAATCAAGCAGTCCAAACTAATCGAGGAATAGTCACTATTCAGGTTATCGAAGGAAAAATGGAGGCGATCAACGTTCGGGGTAGCAATCGCCTGCGAAAGTACGTACTTTCGCGCCTGAAACGTGCAACTTCTCCCGTTCTCAACGTCAATCGATTGGTCGAAGCTTTGAGGCTCTTACAAGCAGATCCGCTCTTAGATGGGATTTCAGCTCAGCTAAATGCGGGATCGCAGATCGATTTGGCAACTTTAGACGTAACAGTTAAAGAAAATCAGCCATTTCAGATAGAAACCATCCTTAACAACGAGCGATCTCCAGCCGTTGGTAGCTTTCAGCGCCAAATCCGGCTCGGACACGCTAATTTGCTAGGCTTGGGCGACGAGTTGAGTGTAAATTACAGAAACACTGATGGCAGCAACGCGATTGAAACTAGCTACGCTCTACCGCTAAATTCGCAAAATGGAACTCTACAGTTTTCCTACACGGACGTTTCCAGCAAGATTATCGAGCGCCCTTTTACCGAGCTAGACATTATTTCTGACGCACAATCTTACGAAATGTCTTTTCGCCAACCATTGCTGCGCCAAGCTACTGCTGAAGCGACGAGAGAATTAGCTTTAGGTATTGCAGTCTCGCAACAAGAAGCTCAAACCTCACTGCTAGATACTCCGTTTCCGATTTCCAGCGGGGCGGACGAACGAGGACGGACGCGCATATCGGCTATCAGGCTGTTTCAAGAGTGGTCGAGTCGTAGCAACAGAAACGTTTTCCTTGCCAGATCGCAGTTTAGTTTAGGTATCGACGCTCTCAACGCCACTATCAATGGCTCTCCGCCAGACGGTCGCTTCTTTGCTTGGCGAGGACAAGCCTTGTGGTTGCGAAAGCTTACTGAAGATTTAACTTTAGTATTAAAAGGGGACTTACAGCTGGCAGATCGACCTTTAGTTTCATTAGAGCAATTTGGTTTGGGGGGAGCTACGACCGTGCGAGGCTATAGGCAGGATACATTAATTAGCGATAACGGAGTGCTGCTCTCAGTTGAATTGCGTTGGGCAATATGGCAAAACGAAACCAATCAATTACAAATCGTTCCTTTTTTTGACATTGGTTCGGCTTGGAACCGCGATCGGAGGGATAATCTAGTAAATCCAGATCTAGGAACCTTGGCTTCTGTAGGGCTGGGTTTGCAATATCAAGTAGGCGATCGCTTAGACTTTCGACTCGACTGGGGCATACCTCTTGTTGGCATAGAAATAGGATCGGAATCGAATTCATGGCAAGACAATGGCTTGTACTTCTCCGTGCGCTACCGTCCTTTCTAAAATATGTTATTCTCGGCATTGGCATAACAATTGTAGTTTATTTATCTGGCGAGCGCGTTGCTAGTGAAACTAACGCAAATGCTCAAGCTCAAGCTCTCACCCAAGCAGGACACGTTCAACTAGGGCGCGGGGAAGCTACCGCCGCGCTTCAATCTTGGCAAGCTGCTCGCAAGCTATACATACAAGCGAAAAACGAAGAAGGTGTATTCGGCAGCTCTATCAATCAAATCCTAGCTCTTCAGGCATTGGGGCTTTATCCTCGCGCTTGCAATATTCTCGTGGAAACTTTGAACTTGGAAACTTGGGTATGTCAAAGTAGCGTGTCTTTAGATCGGCAGCAGGAAGAAAGACTGATCCAACTCGTACAAAAACAGCCCTCATCCCCTTTAAATAATATTGGCTTATGCAGCATAGGCAACGTTCTTAGAAGTATGGGCAAACTACGCGAATCGGAGATTGTTTTGCACCAAGCGCATAAGAATTCTTCTACCCGCCAAAAAGAGAACGGTGATGTATTGTTAAGCCTAGCAAATACAGAACGCGCCCTTTACGTACAAGCGCTCAACAAATACCAGCTTGTAGAAGAACCTGTAGCTAAAGGACTAGCTTTACAAACAGCAGATTTAAAGCTCAGGCAAGCATTAGCAAACTATCAAAAAATAGCTCACGAGTCCGCCACTGTAAATCTCGTTTTACAAGCTAGGTTAAACTACTTGAGTTTACTGCTCGACATCAATCGATACTATGCTCTAAATACGCCAAATATAAATGCTTCAACCTTGCAAAAGCTACAGCAGGAAACTCAGCCGTTCATCCTCCCATCAATCGGACAACTATTAGCAACTTCATTTGATTATCTGCCAGTTATTGATTCAGTTTATGCAAGATTAAATCTTGTTAACAGCCTGATTGAGGCTTATCAAATAGCAAATTTAAATAAAGCAGCCTTAAAAGAAAAAATAGACTTGCGACTTCAAGCCGAGACACTCGCCAAAATCGCATTGCAAATAGCGAAAAATATTAATAACATTAGAGCTAAATCTTATGCTTTAAAAGCATTAGGAGAAATAACAGAAATTTTAGATAAACCAGGGAGATCGAGAACCCATTTAGTAGCGGCTCTGCGCTCGGCTCAGTCTGTACAAGCGTGGGATATTGCTTACCAAATCCAACAACAGTTAGGGATGTTTTACAATCGTGTAGGAGATTTACCCAATGCTATAAAATACTACAAAGCCGCAATCGCTAGTTTAGATCGATTGAGAAGCAATTCAACTTTAAATAGCTTAGATAATCAATTTTTATTTAGAGAAAAAATTGAACCCATTTATAAAACTTATATTAAGCTATTACTATCTTCTCCAAGTCCAGATTTTCAAGAAATAATTCAGATTAATAGTAAAAAACAAACAGTAGAGATAGAAAATTTTCTGCAATGTGCAAAAATAGAGCGCGGTGCAGTTGACGAAAATTCTACTCGCTCCTCAACAGCATATATTTATATTATCGATTTAGACGAACGAGTGGAAGCGATCGTCAATACCCCAGAGCGAACTTTTCACGCTTATACTATCGATCCAAAGTCTGTGAAGGCTAACGTAGATAATTTAATATTAAATCTTCAACGAAATAAAACACCCTATACAAAACCTTATATAAATGAAAAGAGCGTCACTCTCTATTCTCAAGAGCTATATCAATTATTAATATCCCCTATTGAGAAATATTTGTCTCAAGCCAAAACTCTAGTATTTGCTTTGGATAGTCCTTTCCAAAACGTACCAATGGCGCTACTTTACGATGGGAAAAAATATTTAATTGAGAAGTACAGTATATCAAATACGTTGGGATTGCAGTTGCAAAAACCGCAAATGATAGCTACAAATAACTTGAAAGCAATCGTAGCAGGTGTCTCGGAAAAGAGTCCGAGTTATCGAGAGTTAGATACTATAGAAAATTTGTCTTCGTTACCAGAAGTAATTAGTGAAATCAATAAGATAAAAGCAAGCGTACAAGTAGTAGAGCTACTCAATCAACAGTTTACTACCGAGCGGTTGCAACAAAAAGTCGGTACTTCAAATTTTCCTATCGTCCACTTAACTACTCACGGGCAGTTCAGCTCAGATCCGGATCGAACGCTATTATTGGCTTGGGATCGAGCGATCGATCTCCAGGAAGTAGGCAAAATAGTACAAAGCCGCTTGCAAAATCAGTTGGACGCTCTAGAATTGCTAGTCCTTAGTGCTTGCCAAACAGCAAAGGGCGATCGGCGCTCTGTATTAGGTCTAGCTGGAGTATCAGTTCAATCGGGAGCGCGTAGCACTCTAGCTACTTTATGGTTTGTAGATGCAAAATCTACCGCTCGACTGATGGGAGAGTTTTATAGAAATTTAAAACTGGGAAAGCCAAAAGCCGAAGCTCTACAACAAGCACAACTGAGTTTAATGCAAGATCCTAACTATCGTCATCCTTTTTATTGGTCGGGATTCCTACTTTTAGGAAGTTGGCTGTAAAAAATAGCTGTTTCAATTCCTTTTTTAGCTTTAGATAATTCCTCTCGATCCTTTTTTTTATTAGCTAGTTTGAGAGTAGCTTCATAGCTATAAATTGCTTCTCGTATTAAACCTGCCTCTAAGTAGCGATCGCCCAACATACGTTTTACTGAAGGATTAGAAGTCGTCTTGCTTACCTTCTCTAATGCTTTAATACTCTCGTCGAGTAGGTTTTCCGACATATAAATTGCGTCTAAGTCCAACAGTGCGGCTTCGTCTGAAGGTAAGTTTAAACTTTCAATTTTTCTAACTACATCAAACACCCGTTTAATCGTGTTTTCAGGCAGAACATTCACAACTGAAGAATCAGCTTTGAAGGGAGCTTTACCTTTGTTGGCGATCGCGGTAATCTTATAGGCATTACCAAATATAAGTTGTGGTTTATCCGTAGGATAAGTCAGTCTCAGGGTAGCTGCATCGATGCTCTTTTCCCAAGCTACGCCCCTACCTTCTACTCTCACTGTATAACTAGTTGCTCCAGCAACAGAATGCCAAGCTAATAGGGGACGAACAGTGGCGATCTCGCTTCCATAAGGGCTAATTACGCTAGGAACTCCACTAGCGGCTATCGGACCTTTGGGTTGCAGGCAGTTGCTATGGTTTTCAATAGAACAAGGCATAGGTGTTGTGGCTGGTAACGCGCATTTCTGCTCCAACTCCGAAGCCACACCTACTTTTAAGTACAAAACTTGCCTAGTAAGATAGCACAGTACTTGCACGGATTTCCCTTTGACTGGTTCGAGCCGATCTCCTTTGCAGAGCAAGCTGCCAGTTTTCCAGTAGCGATCGCCATCGTTCATGATTCTACCAATCGGGTTACACTTCGCTTGAGCGAGACTGTTCCTCGCTGGTACTGAAGGGGAAGTAGCCCAAGCTACTCCGTCCGTAAAAGCGAATAGCAAAGCTATTTCAACAAGTTTGGTTTTCACTTATGTATATACTGCAATTAAAATCGACAATGCATTAGTTATCTATATTTTCTCAGTAAAGGCTTATTTTGCCAAATTCTGTCAAGGATTTGCTGTCGCCATACCTGTACCTCCGGCAAACTCGAATTCAGCAAAAGACAGGCTTCCCAATTTGCACGGGGATCTCGGGCAGTTGCTTCTGCCAACCGTGCTAGCAGACAGTAGGCATCTGCTCTTTGCGAGTTGAGTTCTAGCGATTTTTGCAAGTATTGCTCAGCCACTGCGTACTGTTTTCGTTCGAGTTTAGCCCAGCCAATATTTTTATACAAAGTGGCTTGAATTTCGTTGCCGTTACTATCATTTAGTCCCATTCGGACTAAATCTATAGCTTCGTCATAGTGTTTTTGAAGAATTTTTAATCTCGATAAATTATTGATAGCTTGTTTGGCGCGACCGTTACTGTTTGTAATAGCGAGTCTATACTGCTTTTCTGCTAAAGCATATTCTCCTAGCTCGTCATAATAACTCCCCAGCCCGAAACGCCCTTCCCAATTATTGGGATCGAGTTCAAAAGTTTTTTGGTAATTACTTAGTACGCAATTTTTATCTTGTAACTGTTGGCAAACTAATGCTAAATTGTTACGAGCATCTATATCTTTTGAATTAAATTTTATTGCTAACTGGTAGAAGTTTTTTGCAGCAACAGGATAGTTTTGATGGCGATAAGCTTGATTGAAGTAATAATTAGAAACTGCCCAGTTAACTGCTTGATACAAAGGCAAAAATCCTATTCCAATTAAACTAGCAACGATAGGCAATAATACTTTCAATTGGGTTAGTTGTGCCAGTTTTGATTCAAAAGGTATTTTTTCAATCCTTTGTAGGACAATCCCTGCATTTTGCGGACGATTGCCTGGGAGATGAGCCATCAAATCGTCAATTAAATTTGCTAGAGGTCGGTCAATTTGCGGTGCTTTATTTCTCCAGATTAATTGACCCGTTTTAGAGTTTTGAGGTAGATCGAGTACGGAAATACCTGTTAGTAAATGAACGAAAGTCTTTCCAAGCGCAAAAAAATCCGATTGCGGTACGGCTTTTCCGTTTATTTGCTCTACAGGCGTGTAGCCAGCAGTGCGAATAACCGTTACATCATAAAACTTACTACCTCCAGCAATATGCTCTATATCTCTACTTATTTTTGCCAAATAAGTATTAGTTGTATCGCGTACCGCGCCGAAGTCAATTAAAACTAGTTTATTTTCGGGAGTAAAAATGATGTTTGATGGTTTAATATCCCGATGAAAAAAACCTTGTCCGTGCAACTGTTCTAAAGTTTTTGCTATTTGAGCAAGCCAATTTATAGCTTGAACTTGAGAAATTCTACCATTTAGCTCTATCCAATCAGCTAAATTAAGCCCAGGAATTTTCTCCATAACAAGGCAACGTAATAATGGAGCATTTCCATTTGGTTGAAACTCAAAAAAGTCATCTATATCAACTTTAGGAATACCAGGATTATCGATCAGTTGTAATACATTAGCCTCTCGCTCTATTAACTCAATCAGCTTAGAGTTACTAGAGTTAAGTACCTTCATAACTTTATGTGTTCCTGGCGGGTCTAACCAAGTTCCTTTTTCGTCTACGACTTCAAATATTTCTACGCGATCGCACTCATCTAGCGATCGCAGTGGTTCTAGCAAGCGGAATCGCCCGTTAATAAGTAACTGAGTGCCACAAGTCTGACACGATTGAGCTTCATCAGAGTTTGGTCGCTGACGACACCAAGGATTAATACAATATTTCACACGACAGAACCGCTCCAGTCGAGGTTGGGCTTAGATCCCAGTCGATTTAACGATTGCAGCTTGTCTTTTTTAAGTAAGTAGCTTTTAAATAGAGGTGGTAGCGTAAAAAACAATTCTTTCGTCGTTCTATCTTTACTAATTATAATTAGCGAACAGCTGTCTAAATTTTCTACAGCTACTATAAAATTTGAAAGTGAAATATTATTTTTACACCTGATTTTTAATTCCATAAACAGCTGATCGAATCCGACTAGAGAATTATCTATTATTACTTGTTCTGTCAAATACAGAATTATCTCTTTTTCTAAGGGAGGTAATCGGTCGGGTCGATACTGCTGCCCTAAAACTTCTTTGTAAATTTCAAAAATTAATTCTGACTTGTAACTGAGAAATTTTGTAACGCTGCCATCAAAATAATTAATAATTTTTTCCGTAACTAACTTAATAATACTAGGATTACCCAAATAAGGTTCGAGCATTTGCTCCCACTTATGTTCGTCAGTTAATTTCGCAGCCTGAAGTATTCCTTTTGCTGCCTCTAAATCTAATCCCCCCAGCTTCAAAGAGTAACACGGTCTTCCCGACCGCTGTAGTTTTAACATGCTTTTTAAAGGCTTGCTATTTGTTAAAATAATACAGCTAGAATGCTCTTCTTCTATAATTCTTCTGAAGAAACTATTGTACTCCACATTAATTTCTTCTCGATCGTTTGCAGCGTTAGAACCATCCTCCAATAATCCATCTAATTCGTCCAAGACAATAAAGTAGCTATTTTCTCGTAAAGCTTTTATTAAACAAGAAATCTTTGCTTGTTCGTCTCGTTCGCTCGTATTTTTGGAAAACTGCGTGGAAGTGAGATCGAGTAGTTCGTTTACTAAATCCTTTAGCTTTGGTTGGTGCTGTACTGTCTTCCATATTACAAATTTGAACTGACAAATTATAGATCCGTTGGCAAAATTCTCGATTAATTTAGCTATTAAGGCACTTTTACCAATACCCGCTTCTCCATAAAGAACTACACATCGGTTCTTACTTGTTAATTCTGCTAATTCTGTCAACTCTCGGCTGCGTCCTTGAAAACCAGTTACGCACGGGGGTCGTCCGGCTATCTTAATAGCTGAATTTAATGAATTCTTCCCTAACGCTTCTGGTTGCCGATCTGCAAGTGTTTCTAACTTTTGTTCCAAAAGCAATCTGAAATTCCGCTTCGTAACCCTTACCCCATCCGTTATCGCGAGTGTTAACAAATTCCATACTTGGGGAGCTACTACTGCTCTCAAATAAATAGAGCTATGCGGCAAAATTTCTGCTATCTGCTCGTAGCTTCTCCCATCCCAAGCAGCAGCTAAAAAGTCTTTTTCTTTTCTAGTTAAGCTTCTGCCTATTTTAAGTTTTACTTGTCGATCTATCGACTTTATAACTATATCAAAATCCATTTTTTCTTTACTAGCTATATTTAAACGCGAGATAGTAGCAGCGATCGCTGATAGCAAATTTTACGGTCTACTGGAACGAACAGTTGAAAGATAGATATAGCTCCTCAATATATAGCACGACTTTTGCAGCCAATCGTCTTGCTACCTTAGTTTGATTACTATTATTGTTATGTACAATATACAAAATGTTATCTACAAAGTCACATACAATTCCTTAATCGGACGTGTCTCTGAGCCGATGTCTCTCGATCAGGTCTTTATTTTCCGGCTTGTCGAGCCAATCAGCGATTGCTTCTTCAAGTACATCACCAATTGACAAATCTTTATCCATTCGTAAAGCGATTACAGCTCTCATTACCCGTCTTAAATCTGCTGGTATGTAGCCTCTAATTTCCTCTTTATCAGCCATAGCTCAAAATATAATTCGAGCTTAATCATCCCATAGCTCATTCGACTTTCTTCGTTTATGCGTATTTACGTAAACGCATTTACGCGAATGCGCGGATACGCGCTAAACTATTTAACTAGAAAACAGGAGAGCTAAAGCCGCTTGCACTCTGCAAGCGATCTTCGCTTCTGCTCCATAAGAACGACTCGACTAAGCCTTACTGGTGAATAGTGAATAACTAGAACGATGAAGGAGGCAAGTGCTACAAATTGCAGATCAAGACAAATAGCCGACCGAAGAAAGCTTAATGACAATTGTACTGGCTATCGTCACGTTAGTCTCTTATTATACCATGCCTTTTGTATTGACTTATGCAGTATGCTACTGTTTAATTTTAAAAGAAACTTTGTAGATAACAATCATTTAAACATAATCTACAAAAAATTTATCAACGCAAATTGTTTACTTCTTTATGGATTTGGGGAGTAGTATGATTGCACGCGAAGTATCTTGTGAATGTTTAAGCTCCGAATTCTCGAATCGTTTGTATGCTTGTCACAAATTTGACTATGCAGCCTTGGACAGTGGAACTCGCTTGCTAGCCCAAGAACACGCTCGCGAAATAAAATCTCTGTTGCGTCGAAGTGCCGACAATATGTTTCAAATCGGGCAGAGCTTGATAGATGTTAAACAATCGCTCCCTCACGGCTATTTTTGTAAATGGATCGATTCGGAATTTAATTGGAGCGAGTCAGCGGCTAGAAAATTCATGCAGGTAGCGCGACAGTTCAAATCGGTAAAAATTACCGATTTGAATATTACCACTAGTGCTATCCTTGCTCTAGCTCGTAATTCCGTCCCCGATCGAGCACGTAACGAGGCAATCGCTCGCGCTCGTCAAGGTGAAGTTATTGAAAGCAAGATAGCTAAGGAAATCATCAACCGACACAAGCAATTCATGTCAAGTACGGAGCGAATGACTGTAGATATAGACAACAACAGTCAGACAGTAGATGTCGATGCCAAAGTTGTAAGAGAGCCTGAATTGGAATCTATTGAACTATTAGCAAATCTTCAGTTGAATGACTCGGCTGCCACGGACAACAGTAGCGAACAGATAATATCGGGATTTTTAAATGGAGATCCTAGTTCTGCTCAATCGCTTGGAAATTTGTGCGACAATTTAGCTGTCGAGAGCGAGACGAGAGAAACGTTTGATATAGAAGTAACAGCACCAATTACTATGCTTGGTTTAGCCGATGTGGGCGCTACAGGCAATTCTCTCGTTACCAGTATAGAAAGTATGTCCTACAGGCAAATTGCCGATACTTTAACAGCGATCGTGCAATGTACGAAACTAACAACTTTTAATTCAGCTAACTCAGCGGACAAAGATATCTTAATGTCGATCGTCGAGCGATCTCAACTCTTAACTGAAAATGCAAAGCGCTTGTTAGAGCAAATGCATTTTCAAGAGTGACTTCAGCTCTCTCTAAACTAACAGTCTGTCGTTTTAGTCTTAGATGACAAAATAACTGCTGTCCGATTGAATTTGCTCTACAACGACTTCTTCACAAAGTTGCGCTATTTTTTGCTGACCCTGCTACTCGAAGCAAGCAATAGGGGTAAAGGTAGATATTTTTGCGCCACTGAGCTTAAAACTAACGTTAACATTTCTTCATTTGCTGGTAGTCTTTTACTATTGACTCTACTTTTGAATGATATAAGCTTTATATGTACATCAGGCATAGGGCTTTTTGCTGTCTCCAAAATGCTCAAAGTGAGTTTGAATTATGACTTGAGTTGGTAGTAACTTCAGCTAACCAAATCAAGACTTACTGATGAGAGTGCAGTAGGCGCGTATGCGTTGCCCCAAGGAGTTATCACTGTTGCCCAAATGTCATTTCTTGCCAGTTAGCTCGAAAGAGGGCGTGCGCGGATTTTGATGGAGGTTAACTATATAACTCCCAGTAGTATCACCTTGTAATTTCAGGAAAAAGACAACTCAGGTTAAGAAGCAATTGCCATCCTCACTTGCTTTCTTTGCCGTCTATTAATTTGCACTAGCAAACAATACCGCGATCGCTTAATTGGGATTGCGTACAATTACTATGGCATGAATTATGGATAAAAGCAATACCAGCACGGGTTCTGAATGCAAATTGCTAACTTGGCAACAACAAGCAGTTGACTGGCTGTTACTTGGATTTTCTCAAGAGGTAATAGCAGCAGAACTCGGTATCGGTCGAGAAACCTTGGATAGCTGGTGCAAAGATAAGTCTAGCTTTGCTATAGCGTTAGAATCGCGCCGACAAGAGCTGCGGATTGAAGCATTGAGCATGGAAAATTTGTTCGGGCAATCTATCAATCGCGTAGAGCGAGAACTTAATGACAACGGTAGCTTTGAGAAAGAAGATGTGAAGGTGGCGTTCGATATCATCAAATTGTTATCTCCCTATAAATACCTGCGTATATCAGAGCAATCTGTATAGCATTGCAAGTAGTTAGAGTGCGAAAAGCCCCTCAGAAGTAATGCAAGTTACAACCTTGTCCGAACTGAAACTGGAATCCGAATAACTACTACAAATAGGAAGTACTTATGTTAGTTCAAAGAATAAACAAAAGTTGTGTCGGAGAAGAAATACGCAGCCGTTTGGCTCAACTCAAATCAAAGTCTTACAAAACTTCTTTCCTACTAACTTTGTACGTTGTAGCAACAGACTTTTTATTCAATAGCGTACCGTTTACCCTACTGACCGTACTCGCGATCGGAATGGCAATTATCTGCAATCGAGTCCCAAAACAGAAAATGCAGCATTACTACATTGCAGTTCTGAGTTTGGGTACGGCTTTGCTAATACCGTCATCCACAGTTCTAGCTCAAAATACACCTAGACAGAACCAAGGAAGCGGAGGCGGAGGTATTTTCGGAAATTTACCTCAAATCTTTAGCAATGCAGCTGGTGCTACTGGTGGTGGTACGATTACCAAAATATTTGCAGTAATTGGGGCTGCTTTAGCTTGCATTGCTATATTTACATTTTTTCAAGGTATCACTCGAATGCGTGATGGATCTGAGTTTGGCACGGCAATGGGTCCGTTTTTGTGGTGTTTGACGTTTGCTGCTGGTTGTCCGTTAATCATATTGTTATTCACTGGTGGTAATACGGGTTTCTGATGGTAAGTAATAAAGCTAACAAACCAGAGCGGCACTCTAGATACCCAATTACCGCAAATCCTGTAATTGGCAAAAACCCTACAATAGCAGGGCTACCATCAGAGCAGTTACCCTTCTTCATTTGTTTCGGAATAGTTGGATTTCTAGGCAAGTTTTACCTCCACTGGGACTGGTTGTGGACGATCGGTATTGTTGCTTGGATGTGCGGTAGTTTTTGGTTACTATCAGGTGGCTACCCCAATAAATTCCTCTCTCAATTTCATCCCAACCCAAAACTGAGGCGCAAAAACATTTCTTGCCAATGGCAGTCGAACGTTCCTTTGCCAGTTAAGACAACTTCCACCATGAATCTCCCCTTTGGTTTTGGAGGGCGAAAAATTATTACTCCTGGACTGCCATCTGAATCGTATTGCGTGGCTGAAGATGCATTTGACATCCTGTGCTACGTGCAAGTTGACTTACAAGGACGGCAAGTAGGGTTGCGGTTGTTGAAAGCAGGAAAGAATCGGTTCAAATTCACCTTTGACTTCTTAATTGACGGCGAACATCCGACGCTGACTGAGGAAAACGCTCAAACTACTTTGAATAATTGGGAAAGCGGACTGAATGGCTTGCCTTTTGGAGAGCGAATGACCGTGGAGTGCGAGTCATTCTCTAGTGACGATATCCGTCAAGTCGAACTAGAAGAATATGCCAGTAAAAAATCCAATCTACTCTACGCTCTGATTCGCGCCCAGCAACAAAAAGCAGGAGAGCAAAAGCGGAAAGGGCTGCGAAACCCCAAAGATATTAGAATTACTTGTACGTACACTCCATTAGAAAAAGATGCCGATGTGACGGATATAGTTGGTAGAGCGCTAACATCTCTAAAAGAATTTTTCAAGACTTTTAAAGGACAGAAAGAGGTACTTGATCGCCAGCTTTTGCAACAGACACTGACTCATGCATATACGAAGGGCTATTTGCAGTGGGACGGGATCGTTAACGAATTAATGAAACTCAACGGTAGGATTGACACTGCAAAAGGACTTTGGGAACGGGACTGGAACTTTTTACATTACGGCGATGCTCCAGCTATTCCTCAACTACTCGTCCTCAACGAAAAAGGTATATCTGTGGAGCAAAACAACGCGCTGCTGTGTGCTTCCGTGTTGTTAAGCGGGGAGCGAGGGCGCGATGCCACGCCCTACACCGGACGCGAGTGGGTATATGTAAAAGACAAATACGTAGGATATTTGGAACTAGGCAAATTTGGAGAATACACGAATGCCGTAGATCAGCTCCGCCATATGTGGTTGCCGCAGACCAAGACACGAGATTATAGATTCGCCGCTACTTTTTGGGTAGACGACGTACACCTACGAAAATTTCAACTCGAACGACAAACCCGTAACGCTAAAGAGCTGTCGATCAAAGCCCTTAAGAGTAAAACCGTGGATGTCAATGCTGAAGAACGGGCGGCTTGGTCGATCGCGGCACGGCAGGCAATTGAGCGTGGTGAGAACATGATAGGCGTATCGGCTGGTGTATTTCTCTATCGTTCCAATCCTCAAACTCTAGAACAAGATCTGCATAAGTTAGCTACTTATTTTAAGTCTACAACCATTTGTGAAACGGAACTCGCTTACCTGCGGTGGTTGCAATCTTTGCCTTTTACTTGTAGCTGCCCTTCTAGCGATTTCTACAGTAACAAGTACCTTTATTCAAGTTATGAAGCGATTACTCTCTTACCACTATTAAACACGCAACAGATCCATCATCGGGGTATCGAGCTATTAGCAAAAGAGGGCGGTACGCCAATTTACTTCAATCTATATAAGGTTTTAAGATTAGCTATTTTTGCTACGAGTAGAGGTGGTAAGTCCGTATTTTTAGGTGAAATTCTAATTCTGTGCTTAATTCTCAACATTCCTTTCATTGCTCTAGATTTTCCCCGACCAGACGGCACGTCCACTTTCTCCGATCCAATTAACTTACTGGCACAAAGCGGTGAAAAGTGCTTTTACGTCGATACTTTTGTATCTTCTAACAATCTACTTGAGTTTCCCGATTATAGTGGACTTCCTAAAGCTGAAGAACGGACTCAAGAGATTCGCGATTTTCATGTAGACGCAATTGTAACTTTAGTAACTACAGATGCAGATGACGAACAGGATATCAGAGACTTAGTAGTGCCGTCCCTCCACGATTTTTACCTTCAGCCAGAAATAGTACGGCGGTACAAGGCAGCAAATGTAGCAGGGTACGGCACGCCAGAACATGAAAATACACCTACGTTGTGCGATTACCTAGAGTTTGCCGAATGGTGGATGCCCGAATACATAGCAGCAAACGACCCAACAATTACTGATATCCAACGAGAAGCAGCCGGACGAATTTTGGCACGGCTGAGGGGGATACTCAAGAGTTCGTTAGGGAGAGCGATCGGTCGTCCCACATCTTTTCGCTCCGACGTTATGGGACTAGTATTCGCCTTCCGTAACCTGTCAAGCAACCGAGAAGCTAAGATCTTGATGCTAGCAGCCTACTCTGCCCTTTTGCGTCGAGCCTTGGAGAGTCCTATTAGCGTCTGCGTTCTCGACGAACTTTCAATATTAGCAGGTTTTCCGTCTATTATGCGGATCGTCGGACAGTTCTGTGCCAATGGTGGTAAGTGGGGATGTTCCGTCATTGTGTCGGGGCAAGAACCAAATTCTCTGGCACAAACGGCAGTTGCTTCCCAAATATTTGACAACTTGACGGCTGCCATGTGCGGACATATCAAAGGGACTGCGATTCAATCGATGTCAGATGTTTTAGGATTCGAGCGATCGCTGGTAGCACCTTATGCATCTAGTTCGGCTAAACCTTCTGCCATTAGCTTAACTTCCAACTGGCTGATTAATTTGGACGGCACGACTCATATCGAGTGCCTGTATCGCTCTAACAGACTGATGCTAGCTCTGATGGCGAATAATCTTGACGAGTCGGCGGCGCGCTCGCGGGTCATGGCAGCTTATGAAGATCCCCTAGAGGGACTACTTGCTTTTGCCAATCTTTACGAACGCGCTCTAGTTGCGGGATTGCCAATGGATACGATTCAACCAGCACCTCAGCTGTTGGCAAAAGTTGCGAATTAGGAGGATGTAATGGTAGTAAAGATAGATCGACGATATAAAAAATGGTGTTTAATTGGTGCGAGTATAGCCGCGCTTTTTGTTTCTGCTGGTGTTGCTTGTGCGGGGATTACGAGGGATGCTGATAACATAATTAGAGGAATAGATCGCAGAATAGATCGCATCAGTCCAATAGTTAAAAAGATTGGTGGACCTGATACATCATCGGTAATCGATCAAATTAGTAAGTTTCTTAGTCATGCGGATGATTTTCTTGATGAAATCGAGCAGTATTGGGATGAAATTTCCGGTTTTTATCGCGATATTATCGGTTTCGATCTAAATGGAATTATCTCTGATGTAGATAGAATCACGGGAATTTTGGGTATTCCTAACCCATTAGCAGTCCGCTCTACTATTATGCAGCAAGCGTCGATGCCTAACCAGGTTATCACGGCAAAAGCTGGAGCTAACGCTATAGATCGGCAAGTCGTAGAGGGAGTCATCTCAGGAGTTTTAAGCAAGCGCGGACAAGAAATAATTGCAGATCAGCAAAAAACGGTTCTCAATTCTATAGATCAGTCCAACACTGCCGCTCGCCATGCTTTAAAGCGAAACGTTACTCAGGATGTTTTGAAAGATATTGCCGTACAGCAGACAACACTAGCAGCAATAGCCGGACAATCATCCGCTCAGCTCACAGCAATTCAAACTCATACGGCAGCTTCTAATTTAATGCTGGACGATATCAGTACCACGCTCGATCAAGTGTCGGTCATTGGTGAACTAGAACGGCAGCAGACGCTTAACTCCAAAATTGCTGCTTCTCAAAATTTGTGGATTCCTGGACTGGATAGATACAGTAACGATGAGTGATAAAAATGATGTTTCAGTCTTACTATTTGGCACTAGATACTTTTAGTGACTTGATGAATAATACTAAAACTAATCAAGAAGCTATTACACAAGCTTGGAATCTTAATTGGCAAATTCTTATATTACCCAAAAACAATTTAATTTTTCAGCAACTAGCTTATGCAGCACGAGTCATTGGTGCGTGTTGCTTTCTCTACTCATTTTATAAAGCAATACAGCATTTGAAGCAGACCTTTGATATTGAGCAATTCATGTTTTTGATTCGCCCTATGATGGTGCTGATTTTACTGATTCCCAATGGCGATCATTCTGCTCAAGTAGCTTTCGGCTTGCATAGAATCTTTGAACGCGGCATTTCTGGTTTTTTAGCTCAGGAAGTCAATGGAGTCAAAATTAAGCAAGTCATCTACGATCCGATCGCGACAGCTAGTGCTAGGGATGCATTGATTCAAGAACTCAATCAATGTAGCGCCCGCCCGATGGTCGCCCCTGCAATTGAATACGGTTCGCCGCAACTCACTCAAACGGAGTGCATCAATAATTTGAAAGAACGTGCCGAAGAATTACAAAATACTTACGAGCAACAGTATTGCGGAGGCTTTTGTCCAGGAGCAGTAAGATTTTTTAAAACTTTTGCCAATACAATAACTGATGTTTTGAGCAAAGGAGCTTTTAAACCAACCAATAAAGCTAATCCTATAGGAGTACTTTCACCGGATAGTACTGTAGTTGGAACTGTTCTGAGCGCGCTAAAAGATGTTGCTAATGCTGCCGGAGGCTATGCTGCTCAATCGGGAATGGAAGCTTCACTCTATGCCAAGTCATGGATGTTTACGAATTCAATGGAAGGAGGACAGTTATTATCGGGATTGATTTTCCCAATAGTTCTGGCGTTGTCGTTGATGCCGGAAAAGAGAATGTTAGTTTTCGATTGGTTTGCGATCTATGGCTCTTTTGCCCTAGCGCTTCTCTATTACGACATAGTTATAGGTCTGACAGCCTATATCTTAGTTTACTCTAAATCTCAAGCCATGAATACTTTGCAGTATGCTTATATGCTCGGCTATGGCGCTCCGGCGATCGCTCTTGGTCTGGCAACTGGGGGAGCATTTGTGGCGATAAAGGCAGCAAATCAGTCCTATGCCGAGCAAATAGGGATGGTAACGAGCGTAGCAAATTCTGTAATTTCCATAGCAACTATCCTAATCTAGTGTCAATATGCACCGTCTTCCCTTTGATAGACCCCGTTTTCACTCTAGTAACTTTATCCCACTGACTCAGCTTGCTGTGTTGGCGATCGCGCTCTTACTTTTGTTAATGATTTTCTACATGGGAACGCAGTTGAGCGCTTTGGCACGTAAGCCTCCTCCTTCATTAGTACAGTTGGTTGACGGGCAGGTAATTCAAGTTGCCCCTGCTCTATCTGATTATAGAACTCTAGGTGTTGTATCTCGCGTAGCACAGGAGTGGGAAACGCTCACTTACAACTGGTCGGGAAAGCTCCCCAACGGCAAAACCGATCCAGGTATCAATATCGGTGAAGGTAAAAAAGTTACTACTGCAACCTGGGATGCTGCTTTTCTCCTGAGCGAGGATTTTCGGCGGGAGTTTCTACAAGGAATTGCCGATATTACCCCTGCAGAGATTTTTGAATGTCCCGACCGAGGTGTTTGCCAACTACAAACCGTACTGCAAATCGATCGACTATTGCCACCCAAACAGATTGATCGAGGTCAGTGGTCGATAGACTCGATCGGGCATTTGCTCGCTTTCAACTTGAGTCAGCCGATAGGAGACCCGATGCCGATCAATAAAAGGATTCGTCTTAAAGCAATTCCCCCACCTCGCTATCCGCTTGAAAAAGGATTATCTCCCCTTCAACAAGCTGCATATCACTTGAGAGAAGCAGGATTAGAAATTATTCTCATTGAGGATATACCTAATGCTGCTTGAAGGCGGCAGATGTGGAACTTATGTCTACAAATAAAGTTAAGCTCTTGTTATTCTATCGAGCAAACCTAACAAAACTAGATTGTAAACTTCAACGGAGATGCGGAGTTCTTTAGCTGGCAAATAATTGCGATCGCGTTAAGAATTCTGTAGTTGAATAAAATGGATAAGAGCAAAATTGATGAAGAATTAGGCTATCAGCACGACGAACAAGCTGTAGCCACGGCATCTATGGATGAAGTTCCCCTCTTAGATGCTGGCGATCGCATCAAGCCAGCTCAGGTCAAACGCCAGCGTTCTTTTGGTAACAAACCTCTTCCCCGCCTGATTTTGATCGGTACGGGTAGCTTTCTGGCAATGCTAGTAGTGGTGGGCTTTATTAAGGGCGATACTAACAGTGGTGGTACTTCCCAACAACAACCAGCTACAACAAATACCCCTCCCCAACAAGAATCAGACCTTGCAGCTGAAAATGCCAAATTAAAAAGGCAGTTAGCTCTTGCTTCTCAAAAGCAGCAACTCGCCAATTTGAGAGCGCAGCTTGCCAAGCCTAAACCTATCGTTACGCCTCCCTCTCCTCGTCTCTCTCGAATTGCCTCCACTCGCCCCATTACAGCTTCACCTGTACGCCAAGTAATGTACGTTCCAGCCCCCAAACCAGTAATTACTCATTCTCAACCTGCAAGACCTCAGCCCGCTACGCCCGTTCCAGATGCTACTCCTTCCCCCGATCCGTACCAAGCTTGGAGCCAAGCTGCTACTTTAGGCAGAATTGGTAGTACGTCGGCAACAGATACTTCTGAAAGTACTAGTCAAATGCAAGCTTCAAAGATTGACAATTCTGACGAGTTGAATTTGGAAGGCGAAGCGAATATCTCAGCATCCCAACCGAGTGGAGGGATAGGTGAACCTCCATCTCAACTCACTCCACAAGCGCAATCACCACAATCGAGTGACTTGTCGAGCGGTAATTACTCGAATACCTCTCCCAGTTTGATCGTCGGTACGCACGCTGCGGGAGAGCTAGAGACGGCGATCGCTTGGACGGGTGAGTTGCAAAATGCCGACCAACGATTCCTGATTCAACTCAAGGAACCACTGCAAGCCAACGATGGTTCGATTGCGGTTCCGCAAGCAACGAAACTAGTTGCAAGAATCGATAGCGCAACTGGTAATGGTTTGTTACAGCTTTCTGCTATTTCTCAGTTATTGCAAGTTAACGGTCGCGTTGTCGAGCAGCCTTTGCCCCCTGGAGCTATTTTGATTTTTAGCGAAGACGGTCAACCATTGCAAGCTAAAGCTCGCAGACGAAGAGACTTAGGTAGAGACATACTCATGCCCGTACTAGCGGGTGCTTCCAACGTAGCAGGATTGATAAATTCTCCTACTTCCGAATCTGTATATAGTTCGGGAGATTTTTATAATTCTACAATTAGACGCGATCGGCGAGATTATCTAGCTGGATTCGGTCAAGGAGCATCGCAGTCTTTAGTCTCTCAAATCCAAAACCGCAATCAACGATTGTCGCAAGATACTCAATCGCAGGCTCCAGTTTATCAGTTGAAGCAAGGAACTTCCGTCCAAATTTTTGTCAACCAATCATTTCCTTTTGAACGATGAAACGTTTAATTCTTCTCCCTCTTACTCTACTAGGAATATATTGCAATCCTGCTACAGCTTTTCCAACTCGCGAAGTTTTCTCCGGTCGAGCGCAAGGGATCGACGGCTCTATAATTGAGTTAGAGATTTATCCTGGCGATCCTTTTACGATCAATTTTTCTAGAACTGGCGAGACTGTAAAGCAAGTCATGGCTGGCGATCCTTCTCGTTTTACTTATGGTGGAGTAGACGGAGTTCTTTGCCCGCTGACCGTCCGAGAAAGTTGTACCAGCACGGGAACAAAAGTTGTTTTCATCAAACAGATATACCCGCCGCTTGAATTTCCCAATCAGTCGCATAGTGCAGATGGTAGCACTCAGTTAAAAATCTATACGGAAAGCGATCGAGGAATAAAAGAATATATTTTTAAACTCATTCCCGTATCAGTGGGAGTTAAAACTACTTCTAGTTATTCGTCTTTAATTATCAATCCTGACAGTTCAAAGCCTCAACCGTTATTATTAAAAAGCAAATAGAAGTAAAAATAACTATTTTTTTGCACAGGTGTAAGCTTTTATGCGTTACTCCAAAATTAGTAGATTATTACTATATTTTATTATTTGGACTGCAAGTTTCTTACTAATCTTTGCTTGTATAGAAACTGAATTTGCGTACTCGCAAAACATACAAGTCGATACAAGTACTAAACTGCCAACTATTACATACACTGACGGGCAAAAGCAAGTAGAAACACCGGATTGGTCTAAAGTTTCGTTTTCTTCGTTTCCAACTATCGAACAATCGGGATGGATCGATCTCCCTCAAGACTTAGTAAATGCTCTCAAATACGATCCCTCGCGTGTTTGGCAAGCTGGCACGTCAGTTGATGCGCTCGTACAGCTAGGCGATCTTAAAGATCGTTTCCATCTCGAAGCATTCAGCCTAAAAGACATTTCCGATCTGACGGGGTTAGCGCTAAAAAATGTAAAGCTAAACGATTTTGGGATAGCAGAGCTACAAACTCCTCTATCTTTAGTTCGAGCAGTTCCACAACTGGCAAACTTATCCATCGATAGCGTTGCACCTTTGAAAGATTTGTTAAAGCTATCAAAAGGGCTGGGCAACGGCACGATCTCTCAAGTATTGCAACAAAATCCAGTTTTTGGCAGCTTGTCTTTGGGTAAGTTAGACCTATCTCAGTACAATTTGCAATCTATTCCCGGTCTGTCGCAAGCATTTATCGGTAAGTTTGCGGGCTGGCAGCAATCTTTTATCTCTGACATTCCTGGTTTAAACCTCGTTCCCTTTGGACAGTTTCCCGTACCTTTCTTAAGCGATAGCATTTCTTTTGGTAGGACGGACGTTACCTTTTCTGATGCCGAGTTTGGTGACTCTACCTCTCCTCCCGATTTATACATTAGTGGCAGCATCGATCGCAAAGGAAAAACTGTCCCCGTGCCTTGCGATCCTGGGAAACCTTGCAGCTATATCGAAATCACCGACCCTTTTTCCAACGATGGTTCTTTGCATGGAAAGCGATGGGTTTCGGGTCTGTCTCAAAAAGTCAAAGGAGGTTTTGGTCTCTTAGCAAAAATAAACGGGGGTTGGGAACCCACGGGAATTAAGGTTTACCCAGGCGTTCCCTTCAAAGTCGTGCTGATGGGTGTTGACGAGACAAAGGGAACTGCTAAATTTGCATTGTACTTTAATTTTTGTGCCAATTTTCCATTCATAGGGAAATCTTGCGCTTCCTATTTTATCGGTCCTATCCCTTGGTTTTCAACTCGCGAAAAAGGACTTATAGTTGTAGCTTCAACTTCTCAACCTAATGTAAAGATCCCAGCAAAGTACCAAGCGCGAATTAATAAAACTAGGCAACAGTACGAACCGCAGCGGACAACCAATACTTCAGAAGTAATTAGCAGCACCTCTCTTTGCGGACAGGGACCAGGGGGTATCGATTTTCCAGCGCTGGCAGATGCGACCAGTAGCATTGAAGGCAACTACAACAGCGTCGGGCAGTGGGGATGTGATGGTGCGGGAAATTGCGGGCGTGGGTTGGGACGTTACCAGTTAATGACTTACCGTAGTGACGTTCGATCAGCAATTACAAGCCAACCAGGAGGAAGCGATTTCTACACTCGCCTTCAAGCAGGGTACAACCCATCCACTGCCGAACTCAATCGATATTTTTCTCCTCAAGCGCAAGATCGGTTATTTGTCACCGCTCAAACACAAAATATCAACCGCCTGCTACGGCGCGGAAAATCGGGCGACGAACTGGTAGCTTGTCTGGGGCAGATGTGGTATTCGGGGACTTGTAGCAATTCAAGCGGGCGCGACTACACGGGCGGTCCCACTATTAGAGAATACGGTCAGAGATTGGTGAGGAGTTACCATCAAGCGTTGGCGAAATCTAACAAAAACTGCGCCACATCCGCTACAAAAGATAATACTTCTCAATACCGATCGCAGCAAGGATAAATAACATGAAAACTCGTTCTACTTTTCTTCAACTGGTTTTTATGTCTAGTATTATTTGGATTTCCTGCCATGCTCTAGTAGGAAATGCTACCGAGATCTTGAAGTGGGAACGGTTACAGGTTGCTGCTCCAGCTTTAATCGAGCAAGTGAGCCGCGACTACACCAAAGATATCGCACCAGATCCTCCCGTTGATGTAGGACAGATGCGAGTGTCGAAAATCAGCAAGCCCAACGCGGAGACTCTCTACTTAATTAATACTCGCTTACCAGGAAAAAATCCAGATGCCAATCCCAGTTGTGGGGCATCGGGATGTTTGTTTTACGGTTACATAGAGCAAAACAATAGCTTCGTACAGGTATTCAACGGCTACGTTAACGATTTTCAACCGCAAAACGCTTCCCCGATCGTACAAGTTAGCGATCGCCTAGAGCATCGCCTACCTTGCTTGCGCTTGACTTCTTACGAAAATAACTTCCCTCAGCCTTTCGTCACTCAACTTTGTTACAACGGCGAGACGTATCAACCAGTTGAATTATCTAAGTAACGCTCAATGAAATAGATTTTATGCCCCAACACGTTCGGACAGTATCGGCAACGACCGCAGAATACAACCCTTACAGCAATGCATTTGCTCCTTTGATGCATCCCGATATGGGTTGGCGGTGGATGTTGATTGGCGGCATTATGCTATTTCTTGCCCTGAGCAATCAGTTTAGCAGCCGGAAAGGAAAACTAACGACGGGTCGCTGGGCGGGTGCGAACGAAAAGCGAGCGGCGCTCGACAGGGCGATCGTGCAGTTGCGAGAGCGCCAAAAAGATCGGGTCACACTCTATATCGGTACGCCTAAATACCGAATTAAATTTGCTCCCATTCCTACGGATGCGACCCGAAAGGAGCGTTGGGTTCGACAACTGGCGACCTGGGCGTTAGTCGCTCGTGCCAGAATTTTTACTTTGTCTGGCTTTACTTGCTCTTACCTCGTTCCCGACGCGCAGAGGGGAATCGTAGTTCTTGGCAGCCCTGGTACGGGAAAGACTGGTAGCGCGATCGATCCGATGATTCGCAGCGCGATCGATGAATCCATGTCGATGCTGATCTACGATGTCAAAGGCGACCACATGCGGCGGCACGTAGCTTATGCTATTGAGGCTGGTTATGAAGTTTACATTTTCGCACCAGGTTTTCCCTACAGTGGCACGATCAATCCTTTAGATTTTCTACAAGATGGGGGAGACTCGGCTAGTGCCAACGAAATTGCAACTATTATCAACCGCAATTCTAAACTAGCTTCTAGCAAAGGGCAGGATGACTTCTTCGGACCGCAGGGAGATCAGTTGCTAGAAACGGTACTCATGCTGGCGAAGGCTAGCCCCTATCCAGATATGCTGACAGCTTGGAAAATTTTATCCTTGCCGAAACTAGCCAAACGGCTACAGTTGGCGAGCGGGGAAC
The DNA here is from genome assembly GCF_003991895.1 of Chroococcidiopsis cubana SAG 39.79. Classification (NCBI taxonomy): domain Bacteria; kingdom Bacillati; phylum Cyanobacteriota; class Cyanophyceae; order Chroococcidiopsidales; family Chroococcidiopsidaceae; genus Chroococcidiopsis; species Chroococcidiopsis cubana. Next base: position 62,130 of record NZ_RSCK01000003.1, on the reverse strand, counting down.
ATAATTTAGATCTATGGGCAGAAGTGAGCGCCACATCGCTGCTTTCTGTTGCGGATGCGGAACGCACGGTGAGCGGTATTGTGGGGACGGCAACAATTACGTTTTCTCGGTTTGTCAAGCGCGATTTTCTGCCTAGTTTGATCGGTAAAACGACGATTCCACTAAGGCTCGATGGCAAGCAAATAATTTTCTTTCAGATCGACGAAAAGCGGGAAGCAGCAACTGCCCCCCTAGTTGCTTCGTTACTGCACATGATCGTCAAGCACAATATGAACAATCAAACGCCTCGCCAGACTCCTATGGCGCTGTTTATGGATGAATTTCCCAGTTTATGGGTCCCAGACTTAGTAAATTGGATCAACCGCTTTCGATCGTATGGTTTAGTGACGGTTTTAGGCTATCAGTTTCAATCCCAACTGAAAAAAACTTACGGGCAGGACGATGCAGACTCCATAGTAGCTGCTTGCGCGACTAAGTTTGTCTTCAACCCCAACCACGAACCTACAGCTGCATCTTGGAGTAAGTATGTAGGTAAGAAAGAGGTGGTGATCAAGCCCCGTTCTAAAACCCACGGCAAGCAACACAGCACCAGCCAGTCCGAGCAATACCACCAGATCGATCTGATGACAGCAGATGAAATCAACAAAATGCGGGAACGCGAAGGCTTATTTATCAGTCCTGGTTATGAAGGTGGTGGCGCTGGCTCCGTTCCCTGGCACGTCAAAAAGTTTGTTTTACCGGAAGATGACTTGCTAGCGCAAGAGCAAAGCACAAAGCTATGGGATACAAAAGTCCGCGATCGCTTGGTAGAGAGGGCTAAGAAAACGCAGCTCCATCTAGAGGACTTCCAGTTACGAATAGAGCTTTTGCAGAGAGGGGCGATCGCGGATTGGCAGCTACCACCACCGGAGGAGGCGGAAGCTGTAGCGAGTGCAGCAGGAGAAGACTAACTCTTACTATTACAAGGAGAACGATAAGCCATGCTAGATAGAGATTTCTCTCACGTCGATTCGTCTCAACAGCATATAGTTCGCGAACAAGTTAGAACCGTTCAAAATACTGTTGAGGGAGCAGCGCGGATTTACAAGCGTTTATCGCTGAGAAAAAAAGCTCCTCCTAAAGTCAGGATAGCGATCGATAAAAATACAACTCATGCAGCTTTAGAGGAGAAATTCGATCGGAGAGCAAAGTCTGAGATTTTGAAAATTCAAACCTCAATAGAAACGTCTCCCAACATCGTAGTAGAAACTGAGACCATACATGCAGCCTTATGGAGCATGTATGGTGAACGTGTGAAAGCTAAAGTACCAGCACAAAAAACGCTGGCTGTTGCCCAACAAGCTATACGCGAGGGTCATTCTCCAGAAAACACGGTTAAAATCCTATCTCACGATCCAGAATTTCAAAAACTTCAACAACAAAATCTTGACACGGCAGAGCGTTACGCAAATCTTGCCGTTGAAGCAGCTCAACGTAAAGAGCTAGTAGCGACAAGCGGTCAACCTCAAAAACTAAAGCAGCAACAACGCAGTAAAAATAGTCAAATCGAACGCGGTTTGTGAGTAATAACAATGCATTGAAATATATGTTATCTTATCTAGCAGGAGATCAAAAATGGCTTCTTACTATCAACTACAACAGTACGAACTAGAAGCAATTCAGGCTAAGTTGCCAGCTAATTTTGCCGACTTAAAGGATGCATATCCGCTCTCAGTCGCTGCTGCTGCCACTAGTTGGGATCTACCAGTCTATCCGAAAGGCTATAAACCAAAAATTATCGAATTAAATTATACTGAAGACGATGATTTTTCTTCTCCTCACGTAGTTATTGAAGAAGGAGAAATTGTCTATTTCGACTTCCAAGTGTTTGATGTCGCTGACGGTACGCTGGGAATTTCACTCGACGAAGAGGAGCCAGCATACGTTCGGATAAAGGATCTGGTTCTTCTCAATCGTATGGAAGAAGTCGTACTGCCAAAAATTTCAATTTCAGAAGCATCGCTTTGGTTACGATTTAACCTTCCCAGCTTTCTTACCATAGCTTAAAAACATTCTTCGTTTCTAGTAGCAATTGAAGATCCGCAAAAAGATTTCAATTTACTAATGAGAGTGCAGTATGGTGAACACTTTTGTCCAAATGTTATTTCTTGTAAGACAGCTCTTAGAAGAGGTTTCGAGAAATTAATCGATGTTAACCATACCCCGCTCCCAGTAGTAAGTAAATTATGCGGTTCTAACAGACCGCTTCTCTCCAATTTAACAATTTATCTTGAGGAAAGATCGTGCCTCCAGAACAGTCTCCATTGCAATCGTCGCAGTCAGAGCAAACCGATCCCGCGTCAGGCGTAGCTCAACAATCCAGTCCACCCGCTCCAACTTCTAGCCCTTTTAGCGAAACCGAACGTACCGACCTTGAAGAGACTGCAAGCGAGAAACAATCCAAGCAAAAGGTCGAGCCAACGGCGATTCCAAAGGGTATTGTCTCTCGAATTTACCAAGCAGTAGAAGCAGGAAAGTTTCAAGGTGCTTTGCCTATTACTATTAGAGAAGGATGGCGTAATACTGTCTTCAAAGCCGTTCTAGGTCGAGAACCAGAAATTAATAACATCACGCCTAAGCAACTGGCTCTAATTCAGAAAGCTATTGAAGACCCGCAAGGGCTAAAAGGCTCGATCCGCATTTTTGTTGGAAAGGAAAAAGTTTTCCACGTCGATAGTAATAAAGGAATCGTGTTTGACAAGCTCGCTTTGATTTCCGATCGCGCCCGCGATCGAGCAGTAGAGAAGTTTAGTAAAAATACTCAGTCAACTAAATCTCAAAAGCAAGCCGATCTCAAAACGCAACAGGCTCAAGCTACACCCACTGAAGAAATTGGCTTGAAAGACCAAATTGAGCGACTTCAAGCTCTTGTCGAGCAACAGCAGAAACAGATAGAATCGCTAACTTCGCGACTCGACAAGTTTACCAATTCTCCCATCTTTTCGGCACTAGTGAATGCTAGCTCGGTAAGCGATTGGGCTAACCAAATCCATGCCAAGATAAAAGAATCGGGGCAAGCGGCAGTTAAACAAGCGTCTCAAGAATTGAATCGCAACAAAAAAACGCTTGGAAACAAAATACAAGAGTTTTTTAGAAATTTTCGAGACAGGACGACTCGCCAAGTTGGTGTCGTGCGCGAGCGCGTGTCTACCAGAATTGAAGTCACTCAAAGCAACGTCAAGCAACAAGTTGGTGACACAGCTCTCAAAGTTATGGGAGCTGCTGTTAGGACAGTAGTAAACAATGTTGGCGAGAAATCTACCGATGGTTCTATGACATTTCAATCTCCTACCAACAATCGATCCTATCAAGTCACGGGCGATCGCGTTACCGTTAGCGAACGTGCAGCAATTGAGCCGCAGTCTATGTGGGATAAGTACAGTCAAGGGGTAGAGGCTAAGGTTCCTAGCGAACTTACTCTTGCGACTGCACAAAATGCGATTCGCGCTGGAGAGCCTCGCCAGAACGTATTGCAGATGCTTTCTGTCGATCCCGAACAGGAGAGAATTCAAAACGAGCGTGGAGTGACAGCTGCCAAGCAGTATGGCGAACTTGCTTTTGCTAGGGCAAGTCGCTCCTTACAAGCTGCCGAGCGGCAGCAGTCTCAGCAGCAACCAACTCGTCAGGTTCAAACCGAAAAGGAAGTTTAGTTTGTTAAGAGAAATACTGAGAAGTTGTTATCAATTCTAGTATTTCTCTATCATTTATACGACTTGGTTGCTAGCTTTTCGATCTATCACTACCACAAAAGTATGAAACTAATTTTTACTTTCTCTAGTTTGACGTTACTTTTTTCACTGATATCGCCTCCAGTTCTGGCAGAAAATCCCGCTCAACTACAACAATTACTAAAAACAAAAAAGTGCATTGGGTGCGATCTCAGGCAAGTCAAACTTAGCAATGTAGATTTAAGTAACGCTGACTTGGAAAATGCTAACTTAACAGGTGCAGTTTTAGATCGCGTCAACTTAAAAAATGCTAACCTCACTAAAGCTAACTTATCTGGGATGATGGCAAACTATGCTAATTTCATTAAAGCTAACTTGAAAGAATCCGAACTTGTGAATGTATCCTTTAGCTATAGCAATCTCTCTCAAGCAGATCTATCAAATTCTGACTTGAATAGAATGAGAGCAAATTACTCTAAATTTGTTCGTGCTAATCTGAGCAAAGCCGATTTCAACGGTACTAGTTTCGATCGCTCGGATTTGAGTTATGCAAATTTAACTTTTGGTAAGTTAGAGCAAGCTACTTTTACTAATACCAAAATGCGAGGTGTAGATCTCACTAATGCCGAGCTTTGTCCAAGTTCTATACAGGTAGCGCCCTACTGCGCTAATTTGAGTAGCGCGGATTTAACAGATATCAAGGGATTAGAGTCAGGATTTGTCCCCTAATATTGGGATTAAAATCGGTATGAGCGGATGAGCGATTACTTAATTTTTGCTAAGGCTATTTATAACTAAGAAAATGGCTAAACTCAAGTACTGTCCCCACTACCAGCAAAATGTAGCAGTAGTAACTAGACCTACTACAGCAGCTATAATTCTTGCTTTTAGTGGTTTCCCCTTTTTAGTTGCTAACAACTCATTCAATAAAAGTACTTGGCGAGTTGCTGCTCCAAGTGCAGGCATTGCAGTTTTATCGGTCGTTCTATTTCCCTTGCTATTTAAAATTAGTTGTGCGATCGCTATTTTGGCGCTACTTTTTCGTAGAAGCTACTGTCCTATCTGCCATACTCCTAACAAATTTTTACATTTGCCAAAAATAGTTTAATTCTTCGTGTCACTTCTAGAAGAACCCTTACTTATTTATAATAATGGAGCAACGCCAACCCTCAGACCCTATCAAAAACAAGGTATTGCAGATACTTATTCGCTAATTCGTTTGGGAAAAAAGCGAATACTACTATTTGCTCCTACTGGTGGTGGTAAAACTTGGCTTGGCGCTCAAATCGCTCGGCACGCAGTTGATAAAGGGCGATTTATTATCTTTGTCGTACATAGAGATATTTTGGTAGAGCAAACTGCTCAAAAACTTGCAGCTTTTGGGATTATCCCTGGATTTATTAAATCTGGCTGGAAAGAAGACCGTCGATCTCAAGTACAAGTAGCATCAGTGCAGACGATGGCAAAACGTGATTGGTGGCGGCAGTACCCAGCAGATATCGTCATTTTGGACGAAGCCCATCTGACTGCGTACACTTCTGTTGTCCGCCAAATGATGTTTAACGTGTATCCACAGGCTATTTATTTAGGATTGACTGCAACTCCTTGGCGAACGAATCGGCGCGAGAGCTTGAGAGATATTTTTGAGGGTTTGGTCTGCGGTCCAATGCCTTACCAGTTGATTGACTCTGGATATCTAGTTAAACCTAGCTATTTTCGCGTGACTGAAGCAGATTTGCAAAGCGTGGGAACGACTGTTAGCGGTGATTTTGATGAAGCACAACTAGCTCTAGCGTGCGATCGACCTGAATTAATCGAGCAAGCAGTACGAGATTGGTTTCGACTGGCGAAAGGAAGGAGAACGCTTTGCTACACCGTTAACGTCTCTCACGCCCGACACCTGTGCGACGCATTCTTAGCAAAAGGAATTCCAGCTGCTTACGTTTCTGGTTCTACACGACCAAAACAAGCTAACCAAATTTACAAACAGTTAGCGGCATTAGAGATTCAAGTTTTAGCAAGCTGTATGAAGTTAGTAGAGGGATTAGACATTCCAAGCGTTAGTGCAGAGTTGATGTGCCGCCCTACTCATTCACCTTCTTTATACTTTCAAATGCTCGGTCGTGCGCTCCGTCTCAGCCCCGAAACAGGAAAAGTTGATTCAGTCATTATCGATCAAGCTGGCAACGTAGCACGTCACGGTTTTGTTGAAGATATTAAAGAAATTAGCTTAGAACCAGCAAATAAAAAACAAGTATTGGAAACTCCAAAAAAGCTATGTCCTCATAACAATGGGGGCTGTGGAGCCTTGCTTTATGCCTTCCAAATGAAATGTCCTCATTGCGGATACGTATTCGAGCAGCCCAAGAAAATTTATCTCGTTCCAGAAATAGGAGAAGTAATTCGCCCAGAAGACGCAGAGCGCTACGAATTTTATCGTCGAAAGTTGAAAGAAGCCTATGAAAATAATTTCGATCCTGGCTGGGCTGCTCATGTATTTCACGATAAGTACGGTCATTGGTCGCCGGATTCATGGGCAAAAGGAGCTATTTTTGGAACTCAATCTTCTGAGGCGCACAGCAATTCCTATCACAGCCATCTTCAGGCGATCGCTCGGCGTAAGGAAAAACCGGACTCGTGGATTCAGCGTTACATGACGCTAGAGTTTGGCTTTGGCGATCTTGTTTGAGCATGACCCTAGCAAGGTGTCTCAAGATTAAATAGAAATTTTATGAATGATTTTGCTCAAATCGCTCAAATTCGTACTTATTTTAGACGGTACAACAGTGGCAACTACAACCGCGACGAGTGCTTGTGTAGAATTGGTATTATCACAAAAATTCTAACTCAACAAGATTTGCAGACGCTCCAAGGAGGTAAATTGACATCGAATCTGCGCTCGAAAGTTTTAGCTTGGTTACGATCTAATAATAACCTTGTCTAATTTGATGCGGAACTTGATAGATTGACAGCTAAAAGGCTTGCAAGAAAATAATTTTTATATATTCTAATCTTCACTGGCAAGACTAGCGATAGCTTTCACGCAGTTTGTGGGTGTCTCTATCAGTTGCACTTCAGTTTGCTTCATTGATAACCTAACTCTCGATATCTCTAAGATTCTGGAGACTGAAAAGATACAATTTTTGGTCTTTGACGATCGGTCATTTCAAGAACAAATCCTAATTCAAATGTTTCCGTTATTGCCAGCGATGAATTTGAAGGTAAGTATCCTGTTACTTTTATTGTTGCGCTGACTAAATGTGACACTTGAAGTTGAGAGAGTTGAATGTCTTCAATCGTAACTAGATGATACTTGGACTGCAAGATTACACCCCAGAGTGTTGTGCGAGCTTTGGCTGGAAGTAGATTAATCTTTTTTTTCTTAACCGTTGCATCGGTACGACTGTCATAGGCTATTGTAATCCAATCGCTCAGAAAATCGATCGCCTTATTATGTTCAATTCTGAAATCAATCCAAGCAGCTTGTTCGCTGAGCGTTGAGCAATTCTCAATCGAACAATCGAGCAGGATTCCAAAATCACGCTTAATCTGGTTTTCCAATAAAGTAAATGGAATCGTCATACACCAACCAGCCAGCTTTCTCCACTCCGACTTCTTCGTTAAAGCTTCATACTGCTCTTCCGACAAGCCCAGAGCATTCCCCCAAATTTTCGCTAATTTTTTTTCTATTTTAGTAAACTTTATAATGTCGTTTGTATCTTCGTAGGCTACCGTAGTTTTATTGTCTAAATTGAAATCTACTTTCTATTTTTTCAAGTTTCTTTGCAAAAACTCCTATGAGTATTCTGGAATGTGTTGATAGTTAATCAAAACAAACTTCTTTTATATCCTTTTGCGCTAGTTAGTTGTTATTATGATAACAGTTTAGTAAGAAAGTCAATTCGGCAGAAAAACCTTTTAAACTGTGCAGGCAAACGTTTCCAATTCAAGCACAAGTAAAAATCTTTCTGTAATGTCAAGTAGATCTACTTGGGGTTCCTACTTTACATACTCAATGATTTGTAATGCTTGCTGACGCTGCTCGTTTGTCAATGAGTACTCAGCACCAAATGGCACTAAGAAAAGCTCTAAGTGTTGTGAAATAAAGGCTACAACGTTTAGAAAAACTGTTTAATAACTCAGCACAAAATCTAGAAAATAAAGTGACAGAAGACAATTTATGGTGTGGTTGTCATGTGAAAGTAATAGACGGTTCAACTGTCGCCATGCCTGACACGATAGAAAACCAGAAAAAATATCCTCAAGACTTGTTGGACTAGTTCTAATTGAGTCAGTGGTATAACCTGACGTTTGCTGGTTCAAAAAATCTACACGCAACTGGTTTCACCATTTTGTGTACCAATGGTACACAAAATGGTGAAACCAATAGCATCGCGCTCTGTTAAAGTTCCAACTCTGACTCTCGTTCCTGTTGCTGTTGGTGAGGGCGCTTTGGCATCCTGGCAATCGCTCCCTGCATAATAGTTTTGATATACTTGTGCGCCATTTCCTCTCCCCCTTGCTGTCGGATTTTCTCTACTTGGGGGTCTTGCGATAAGATTCTTTGAATTATTTGTGGTTCTAAACCATCTTTCATTGCTGCAATCGCAATTAAACCTGCAACCTGAACGGGATGCTCCGCTTTAACTTGCTGGCTGTAATGCTGCCAAAGTGCTTGAGGGGTTTCGTCGAGCTGAGTAGGAATTTTCGTAGAGTTGAGGGAAAGATTAAGCCAACTCGATTTCTCTTGGTTTTGTTCGCGAAGTTGACTATTCAACTTCAATCGCTCGTGGAGATGAAGATCTTGTTGCATTGCTGCAATCGCTGGTTGAGATATAGGTGAGAGAGTTGTTTCATGATTGAAAGCGAGCGCAATGTCAGCAATTCGCTCTAAATACTCTCGTGGTTTATTTAACTCCTGAGCCGCACTCCACCACTGCCACAGAGATACTTCTTGCTGCTTCCAGGTATCAAAGTCCTGCTCCATATAGACTTTACCTTTTTCTGGGAGGGGTTGACCGTCTTCTACTACGGCAGCTATAGCTTTGACTCTCTCGACGTATTGACTCGATCTCCCGATTGCAATCGCGACTTTCTCCCAGTCCGAAACCTTACTCCACTCCTTTGCTTTCGTCTGCATTGCAGTTGCTTGCAAGAATTCGTTCCAATCTTTACCGCGAACGGGTGTAGCTCGAACGATATTTCCAGTCCCTAACTCCTTGACAATTTTCCAAGCTTGCTGTTGCCCTGCGCGATCCGCATCTTGAGCTAGGACAACCTGTCCGCCGCGAACGAGTACCGAGCGCAGTAATTCGATAGGAACAGAACCCGTACCGTCAGTAGCAAGGAATGTCGTTGCGGTACTTTTGTCCTTAGCTAAAGCTGCGGCTGACATAGCATCAATTGCTGATTCAGTTAAGACAATCCGCCTCACTTCTCCTTTACCTTGGGTAAAGCTAAACCAAGCTTCATCTTTTATAGAGCCTGGAGCTAAACCTTTAAACTTGCTCCCAATGCCCCGCAGCGATGCTCCTTTCATTTCTCCATGCAAGGAATGTCTGATAAATACGGCATTGGTTAGCTTCTCACCATTGCGCCCTAGTTGGTGCAACTGCTCTAGTACGCTGGGAGAAACACCACTAGCGTAGAGCTTTCCTGACTGGTGCAAGCGATCTACTAGGCTGGCGGGCAAACAGCGTTGTTCGACTAAATATTGTTTCACCTCAACCCACTTGCGCTCGTCGGGAACGGGTGCTACAAAAGGCTGGCGTTCTTTGGCGGTGGGTTGTGGTTTGTAGGAACGCGATCGCGGCGATCGCTCCCAAGAAATATAACTGCTCTCACGGGTTAAGCCAAATTCAGATGTCAGCCAATTCCTTGCCGCTTTTCGCTCCAACCCTAATACGTGCATGACTAGACCCGTGGCGTTTCTGCCACCCGCTTGTGCGTTCCAATCGTACCAGCCCTTGCCATCAGTAATCGAAACGTTTCTTAACTGCTCGTCGCACCACTTGCCTTTCTCGCCCTTTTTGGGTGACAAGCCTAATTGGGTGGCTACATCTTCTAGAGACAATGCGAGTATTTCTTGGGTTAACAACTCTCGCTGTCTTTGTCGCTCTCTAGCAATAGAGTTATATTCTTCAGCACTTGCGAGAGTTGTTCGACTAGAAGTGATAGCTCGGTCTGCTGTTGAATCTGCTTGGCGCTGACGCTGCTCAAGGTTTTGGTATATGACGCTAGGCTGTTGAGATTGCTGCCCAGGTTCTCTAACTGGAGTTGGTGGTCGTCCAGGCGTTGGTGAAGTTGTTCCCTGACGCGGTGCGTTTCCTGCGGTAAGGGCATCAACGTGTTGACTAAGCTGCCAATCCGAGACTCGATCTCGCACAACTGCTGGTTCTGTTGTTGGTGGCATTGTTCTACTTGCTGTTGGAGTTGACTTAACTTGAGTGTCAAGTTGTAGTTCGAGTTGCTGGTTAGTTTGCTCAAGTTGTTGGTTGCATTCGACAAGGTGGTGATGCAGTCGATGAGTGCGTTCATGCTCTGCCGTTGGTCGATTATTTCCTGCTCCAGGCTGTCGAGCTGTTGGTGCTGACCGTGCGTCATGGGCTGTTGGTTGCTCAGATAAGCTTCGATTCGGTCTAGCCGCGTGACTATCGGACTCAAGCCTTCGAGCAACGCGCTCTCCAACAGTTGAGAGATCGTTGAGTTGGCGCTGTTGAGAATTCGGTCGTTCATGGTGTGTCTCCATTTGGATAAAATCTGATTGAGTTAGATTTGACTCGGATTTCTGCTCTATTGGCTGTTGCTGTAACACAGTCAACATCTCTGGCGTTTGTTGCTCGTCGGCAGCAGACAGAGTGATAGCTAACAGTTCAACTGGTACTCGTCCCCAGCTTTGTTGCAGAACTTCAATCGGGTTTTCTTGTCCACCAGTGCATTTAGATGCTTCAAGTAGATGCTGCTTAGATTCGGCGTAGATTGTTAACTGGTTCTTAGCGCGGCTCATTGCCACATACGCGCTTTCTTTAGTCGTCGTCCGGTCTTTTGTTGCCGAGGCGATCGTCCGTGCTGCCGTCTTGCCCTGAGAGGCATAAGTGGTGAGCAAGTATGCGTATTCGACGTGCAAAGAATTGCGTAAGTCGATGGTTTCGGTCACTTCGTCTTTGTACTGGATTGTCGCCGTATCGCCTGCGATTGCCAACACCTTAAACTCCTGTCCGTTACGCCGACCCAGTTGATGCTGGTTCTTTTTCCAGCGCAGGATCTCGCCTACGGCAATTTCAATCTCCTGCTTGGTGTAGACTGCTTTGCGGAATTTCATCGGCTCGACCAAGAGGGTATTTCCACTCGCATCCGCGAGCGTCAACTTATCTGCATCAATCCCTACAACGGTGTAAGGTTGAAACTTTCGCAAGCCAGTCCGCTTGTACTCGCGCACCGGGATGACGACATCCCCTACGTTGTAGTAGTGGGTGTATCGCATCTGGACTTGAGTTAAATCTTTGGAGAGCAGTTGGGTTGCAACTGCACTATCTCCCAAGCTCCCTTCTTGCTTGAGCAACGAGCGAATCTTCTCAGTCACGGCGGCGCATTCTTTTCTCGTCCCTGCCAGAATAATCGTTTCGGAGCGCTCTGACGGTTGGAGATTGATGTAGTCAGCGGCGATCCGACTTGCCCGTGACTGGGGATCGGAAATTTCTTTAACTCGCCCAGCAGTTGCCAGAGATGAAATGGCGGCGGCTGAATCTCCATCTGCGGCGAGGCGCACCGCTTGTTTCAAATCTGGAGGGCTGTTACGCTGTCGTACCGATTCGTTTAGATAAGCCGTACCAATGCCAGCCTGTTGCAGACTTTTGAACGGACTGCCTGCCGCTACAGATGATAGTTGGCGCGTGTCGCCTACCAGAATCACCCTAGCTCCCTCGGCTGTTGCCCGTTTCAACAACTCGTAGCCATCTTTTGCACCCATCAGTCCCGCTTCGTCCACGATCCAAATTTGGTTTGGTTCTGGTGGGTCAGTTGGTTGTGAGACGAGCAATCTTGCCACCGTGTTTGCTTCGATGCCCATCTCTTGCCCCAGCACGTTCGCCGCTTCAGCACTGGGGGCAAAACCCTTAATGACATAACTTCGAGCAAGCGATTGTATAGTCTCGATCGCCCCTTTAAGCTGCTCCAGGGCGAATGTCTTCCCCGCACCCGCTACCCCTTGCCATGCAATGAAGCGGTCTTTTGTAGTTGCCGCCAAGATAACTGCTTGCTGCTGCCCCGCATTCAGCGTCGTCCCTTCTAAGTATTTCTCTACAGCTTCGCTCGGTGCGATTTCTTCTACCTGCCCTTTCCCCTGCTGCATCAGTTTGATAGTGGCAAGTTCCTGCAAAAAAGCTGCCTGTGTCGTGACTCGCCGTTGCTCGTCCCCGATTTGAATTAATTCGGGGTGGGAGGCGATCTCCTTCTGTAATTCCTCAATGCCGAACTGTTGCGGCTGTGCGGTGACGAACTTAACAATTTCCTCTGCTTTGAATGCAACTTTTCGCTCGGCACAATGCTCGATCCCGTCTGCTACTACTTTTTGCAGTTGGGCTTGGATTTGTGAGGGGGATGAAACTTGCGGATCTGCTTGGTAAACAGGATGAGCGATCCCGTATAACTGTGCCTCATCCTGCCATAAGGAGTGCATTTGTTCGCGATCGATGTCTTGCTTTTTCTTGACGCGGGTTTTGCGCCATGCCCAAATCTTGTTTTCGGTAGTGGCATCAAGACCAGCTTCTACCAACTTCTCCACGATCTGCTGGTGGCGTTTGGAAAAGGCTTCAATTTGTTCGCGTGTGTAGCCTTTGATTTCAAATAGCTCTTTCGGGTGCGGTTCGATCTCGTATCCCAGCTTTCGACATGACAACGCCAGCTCGTTGCGGTAGATCTGCCCCAAGAGCATTTTGTTTTGGTAAAGAATCTCGTCAGCACGACTTTGCCACTTACCGTTACCGAGTTGGGTAACGTTCATCGCGATGCAATGGCTGTGCAAGTGGGGGTCTAGTTCGCGGCTGGTGTCGTGATGCCAAATTGCCACGGTGAGATTGTTTGTCTTTACTCTTTTCCCCTTGATCCGCGTTTCGGCAAGCAATTGCTCGATAAATTCCAGTGTCCGCCCAACCGCAGCTCGGTGGGCGGCTTCTAACCGAGAGTCACCACCTACCAAGCAAGCAATCGATACGCTCTTAGGGGCAGCAAAACACAGGTCTACCCCAGCTCGTTCTTTAGGCTGCTTTTTATTCTTATCCTTAACTTGCTTCGGCTTGCCCCTGAGTTTCTGCTTTCCATCTGGACTGACACCGTTGAGTAGGTTTTTGTAAGCAGAAGAGTTGCCGATCTGACCGCTCAATCCCAAAGCTGCTGCACCACGACCCCACCACTGGGAATTCTCCAATGCTTTTGCTTTGGCATAGTAGTTCTCCTGCTGATAATACTGTTCCCCCTGCTGAGGATTAATCGTATCTATGGTGAGCATGGTTGGAGTTCTTTCTGGAACGGCACAGGTATCGCGATCGCCGTCAAGCCAGCCAAGTAAGTCTATCTACCACGACTTAGTAGAAGCTGAAATTACCTTTAACTATATCCCCAAAAGCAAATCATGGCAAGGCTTTGAGCTGTGTTTTTTAGCTCCACTTGGAGCGACAGGTGCTGCGACCATCGGGAGCGCTCCGTAGCCCCGAAAAGGGGCGTAGTACTCAAGGATGGTGTGGAAGGGAACCTTCCACAATCGCCTTGCCCTTGGTGGTAGGTTTCTTCTGCGGAGAAACTTTATGCGTAGAGGGGTGCAAGAGTTTGGTTGTAGATTTCCACAGGATAACGGTCAGATCTGGACGAGTAACTAAGACTAATACCAACAGGGCGATCGCCGCTTTGAGGCGCGTGAGGCGAAACGGTTTAGGCGCGTTCTCTAAGGCGGTAATTCGCTCTGTATAAGCTTTTAGACAAGTTTCGAGTTGGGTCGTCTTTACCATAAGCAGCCCAACTTTCTTTGCCTGGTCTTTGAGTACATCCTCTGCATCGCGGTCTAGCTGTTTTAGATCTTCGTCAATCGTTTCAAACGCCTGGACGAGACTGGCAACAGTTAGGTTGAGGCTGTCAATGTCGCCTTCAAGCGGTCGCATTAAGGCAATTAATTCGTCAGTATAACTAGATAGCGTTTGAGTCCTAGCTTTTTCTAGTTCGGTTAGCGCATCTAGACTTTTGAGATATTCGTGAATGTCTTCCCGATTGTCTTCTAGATCGTCTTGCATTCCTTTTCAACGCCTCAAGTTTTGGCTGGTTCAGGATCGCTTAATAATCCTTAACTTCTAGTTGTAGCAAATTGGATGACATATCTCGAATGGCGGGATAGAATGACTTCCACATCGCGAGCGGTTGTTGGTGAGATGTTGATGAGAGGTCGCTCCCTCAATTTTTCAGAACGCGGTCGCATAGCGATGAGTCTGTACTGACTCAGCGATGAGTTAGCGAGCGCAGTTTTCAGAAAACGCCCAGATAGCAGTCGTATGGAGATTGGATGGCGAGGAGTTAACGGTCGCTGTTTCAGAAATCGCTGAGAAAACACCCAGATGACGGTCGCAGAATAATCAGTTAGCGCACGGTTCGCGATGAGGTAGCGCTCTGAGCCAAGATTTCGGATAACGATTACATGACGATGAAAGAGCGATAAGTTAGTAGTTTCTTAATTATTGGGAGATAAGTATGTACTCGGATTTGACGATTGTGGTAACAGTCGATTTGGGAGCTAGTGACACTAAGGCGGTATACTGGAACCCCTGGTCGCGCAGACCTGAGCTGCTTTGGATGAAGCCCCAGGTAGCATTGATGAACCCGTCCGATATCAAAAGACTGGACATGGGCGGTACGACAGTCACTACTCCCGAAAATTCTGCTTACGTCCAAGTTGGTGCTTCCGTCTATGCTGTAGGGGCATTAGGACGGGTTTTGGAGGGGGACTCCGGCTTGCGGCTTGCCAAAAAAGAGACTGCCAAGGTGAAAATTTTGGCAGTCGTGGGGGCGATCGCCCAGAAGTTACTCAAACAAGGGCAAAGGCAGCATTTCAATCTGGAGCTTTGTTTCTTGTTACCTTTAATCGAGTACTGGAATGACGAACATCAACAACAGTTGAAGACAGAAATTCCCTCGTCGCTGATGGGATTTACCTTTCGCGGCACGGCAATGTCTGCAACGCTGACGCGGCTGAGAATATTGCCGGAGGGTGGGGGGATATTTATCGACGAAAACTATAAGTGGCTCCAACAAGGACAAGAAGTGTCAGCCGATATCGTCTCCATCGCCATGTTCGGCTATCGCAATGCCAGCATATTGACGTTTGCCTACGGTGCGCCGCCACAGCGCAATAACTCCAAAGGAAGCGGACCTGGTTACGTCAAATGCTTGGAACAACTCATCCCTGGAATTAACCCTGACGATCCTGCATTATTTGAAGCTTTTCGCCAGGGGGAAAAAACATTTCGGCTCAAGGGTCATCAAGAAAGTTACGATCTAGAAAATTTAAGATCGTTCGCTCACGAGTACTACTTCAATGAAGTAAGAAAGTTTCTGCAAGCCGAGCTGCCCAGCGCATCTAGCTATCGCTTGCTGATTGCGGGTGGTTCTGCTTACGAAATTCAGCCAGAGCTAGAGCAATTCCTCTCCACTCTGAAATTGGCTAGTAGAGTTAGTTGGTTGTCAGAGACGATTTCTGAGATGGAGAGCGAATTTAGCTTGGAGCAAGTACAGGCAGCACGGTTGTTAGATGCGTTTGGAGCCTTTCGCCACTTCATTCGCTCTAAAGCAGTAACGCAAATGTCAGCATAGGAGAAAACAGTTGTGCTAGGGAAAACAAGCCCAAAAACAATTACTTTATTACTACGGCTTAACCCGAATACTCCCGAAGCAATGGTAGTTAACTATTGTCGCGATCGGACAATTAGCAGCGCCAATCAAATGCTTCAAAGAGCCATTAATGCTTTTTATTTACCTCAAGCCTGCCTTGAGGTAAGAAAACCTTCTCTAGAAGTCAGACATCTGGCACTCGCTGCTATCCACGAATTACAAGCACAAATCCGCCTGATCCAGAGTAGTTGTTTGCCTGAAACTTTAAACTTGTCTTCACCAACAGACTGTAATAGATCCAACACTTCCAAATCCCTCATTCGCTCTGAAGTTGAGTCTAGTGTTTCAACCTCAGTAGCTCGTGCAAAATTCAGTCTGGAAACTATGATGAGCGAACAAGACTGGTCGTGTTGTTAATCTGTTGGCACGATACTGAAAGTATCGTGCCACGTCGTTTGTGTAGACTATGTTCGTAGCAGCGATCGCAAGCGAGCGAGAGTCAGTAACTGCTCTAAGAGAGAGTAAAATTCGCATTTCGGTCAAAACAATAAATCTTACCATTTTGACCAGTTCAGTCTAAATACAAATGTAGTGCGTTAGAGTAAGTAGTTATGCTAAAAAAGGTAAGCTCAAGCCAAGTAATTCTAAAACTGCGCGTTAATCCTGAAACTCCTGAAGCCATAGCGATCTGCTACTGTCGCCATCATCCAATTGGTACTGCCAATCAAATGCTTCAAAGAGCTATCAATGCTTTCTACTTACCTTTAGCTTATTTAAAACAAGGTTCATCTCACTTACAGGTCGAACGAGTAGCAACGGCAGCAATTTACGAGTTACTCGCTCAAGTTCGTTCGATTGAGACAGACTGCCTGCCTAATATTCAAGGAGGTGGGTCAAAGCTAGAGCTATCTTCCTACAACGCTCAAATGCATCTAGTAGCGTCTAAAGAAGTTTTTTTAACTTTAATTGCAGATGAAGATAGCGACGATGCATTGGTACTTGATTATTGCCAGCACCAACGGGGTAGTACTAACGAACTAATTAGGACGGCGATTAGAGCTTTTTATTTACCTCTAGCTACCTTCGAGCTAGGAAAAACTCAGTTACAAGTCGAACGAGTAGCAACAGCTGCAATTAGAGAAATCCAAGCTCAAATTCGACTACTCCAAAGAACTTGTTTGTCAACTATTTCGCTGGATGTGTCGATAGCGGATTCATCATCGTTGCCAGTTCCAATTAAAGTGGATACGCTTTCCCAAATTGAAACTTTAATTCCACCAGTAACAACTCATACAAATAGTACTAAGGAGATCGCGCTACTCACGCAAGACTCGTTGTTATTGAATTATGTGGGTGGAATTTCTAGTGCTGATTTAGCTGCCCGTGCCGATCCTTTCCAGTAGAGCTATGAAGAAAGTGGAAATCCCTAGAGTGCAATCTAAGTTTTCGGTTCGGAGCTTAGTTTCTTTGGCGCAGTATGTCAAAAACGCTGAAGAGGAGTTGCTAGCTGCTACGGGCAAGGCTAGCCCCCTTTACATAAATGGGGTGCGTCTAACCCAAGGTGCAGACATCCTACAGGGCAAGCCGTACCCGATTGTTGCCGTGACCAAAGAAAATTTGGACGAAGCAATGCGCTTTCAGGACAACCTCTTGCTCTATCCAGCTCATAACGAGATGGCACGGGCGTTGATCGAGCGCATGACGCTGGAGCAGAAAACTCAACTCCTTGGGCATTACGCCCAGACTCCCTCAGCGCAAATACCAAAAACCGTGAGGGAGCTAGCAGATGAAGTCAAAGCCCAGTTGCAACTTCAACCCAAACAGAAGGTGCAACGGCAACAGCCTAAAAGATCTCGCGATCGCGACTTGGAGATTTAAACTTGCAAAACGGTAAAAATTACCGCTTTGCTTTACATAGTTTTACAATTTGCTCGACAGAATATACACTTGTGAAGTTATTCTGTTTTTATCCTAAAACAGTAAAAAATATCTGTCGGGTTCGATACCTGTAGCGATCGCAAAATCATCGATATATTGATTTGGCAATCGGAGATGTCGCGCTCGCGCAACCGCCCACAATACGAATGTCGCTCTGCTGCCACCAAAGTTGTGATTTTTTTTAGGTTTCGCACTCTGGTCTTTACCTCAAAAAAACGATTGAGTATACTGCCTTTCCTAGCTCAGTCAATGCAAATATCATGTCTTCTGCTTTTCCTTTAGCTTCATAGTCGGAAATTGCTACAATTCCTTTTTGAACGAGACTAGAGATTGTACCTCTACCAACTTGAGGTGATAAACCAGAAGCTTCAACTACTGCAAATACCCAAGGAAAGCTAAAATCTTCGACGGCATTTGCGAATTCATTATCGCGACTTCCTCTGAGAATTGCCTTTTCATTTTCAGTTAAACTTTTAGCAATTTCTTCTATTGATGAGGCGTTGTCAAAATCTGGACGATCGAAGTCAATAATTACTTCATGACAATCATTGCACGCCAGAGCAACGTTTTGATTGTCACCATATACAATGCACTCGAAAGAGTGACTGACGTGAGCCAACAAACCGTGATAGTCAAATACAGCCATCTGATGTTACTCCCAAATTAAATAGAAAGCGATCGCTCTTTCTAATCTTATTTTTTGCAGCACGATGCTACATTGAGTTAGCTCATGCCTCTTCTAAAACTCCCAACTATCCAAAAGGCGATTGACTATATTGCCTCTCCATGTGTTTATTCCTCTTCCTGGGTAGCAGTTGAATCCGTCTCAACAACATGACAATCAATACCGTTTCCGTCCGTCCATTTATTTGTACAAGTTAAGTATTCTTCAAATAATTGCTCGGCAGTCGCGATTGCTTCAATTTCTGAGAAAGCTTTAACTTCAAACGTAGCACTAGCACTAATTGTGGCAACGATTTCAACACAGTAGATTTTAGTTTTAGTCTGATTTGACATACGTAATAGTCTCCAAAGAACTTGGTTAATAACCTTCATCTACAGAAAGCTTAGTAGTGACAAGGTAAGAAAATCTCTTGTATTTCGTTTAGTATTTGAGCGATCGCTCGCTTCCACCTTGGAGATTTCCATCCCGCACAGTCGAGCCATTCCGGTAGAGTTTGCGTTGCCATAGCTTGAAGTAACGGAGAGTTATAAAATGCTTTTTCTACTTGTCGAGCGAGGGCTACAAATAGGGCAGTAGTACTTCGGATTGTGTCGGCGTTTGAGTTCTCGCTCTAAAGCTCTAGTACCGTTGCGCCAATACCGGACGAGATTGAGTTCCCTACCATACTCGATTGCGGCAGCGCGACAAATTTTAGCGCCACGACCGCTTCTATGCTGCTCTAATCGTTGCTTGAGGCTGGTTGAAGTATATCCGAGGTAATGACGTGCCGAACCGAAAGTTGAGGCTGAATTCCCAATGGGTGCGCTAAAGCAAATCAAATATATGTATTCCATAGTGTTCTTCACTCAAATACTCAAGTGACGTTAGCTGTGAATTAGGCTTTTAGCCGCCATTGCTCTTGCAGGGTGGGAATTTGAGCTTCTGGTATTAAATCTATTTGTACGTACTCTTCGGCAAACCCATTCGGTAAATCCAATTGAACTGTATACCACCAACCAGGTTGATATACTTCGTCAATGCGTAAACCTACAACTCGACCAGTTGCCCAATATTGCGGTTCGCACATATCTTTTACGGCAACGCGATCGCCAAAAACGTATTGTGGCGCTTCGGATGTGGAGCTTGTGAATGCAATAGTAGTGACGTTCATAGTCTGCACGAGATATAAGAAATTACAAAGTCAAGAAAGACGAGCTACGTGTCGCTTATACCTGCACGAGTACTGAATCTCTTCGCTTGCTCGACCTATTTACAATATCTATATTACACATTGTTTTATAGATTGTCAAGACTGATATTGTCAAAACACAGTGTTTTTTAGAAAAAGGCTTATATTAGTAGTAGAAGGAAAGAAAAAAATAAGAATTGGGAGTGAATGTGCCTAGAGCAAAACAGCAAAAAAACCCTAACTCACTTAAGAATCTGATCCACGAAGGTAGACCGAGCAGCAAACAAGTTTATGGGGAACCTAAAGTGCAGCGAACGCTGACGGTGACTGAAACAGGTTGGAAAGGTGCAGTGGCGGCGATAAAAGCAGCTGGGTACAGTAGTATTTCTGAATATTTGGAAAAGATTGGTCGCGGGCAGGAAATTTTATCTCCTAGATCTTCTAAAGACATCACTCCTTAGCTTATGTCTGATATCAACAGCCCTCTCAGAAATGAGAGGGCTTCTTATTGCTTAGGCAGTGGCAGGTATTACGGCACTTTTCAAAAAATACATTGTTTTATAGAAAAAGCACTTGACAATCTATAAAGCAATGTGTAATATAGAGATATCAAGAGTAAAGCAACGAAACGAGCTTGCAAAAAAAGGCGGATGCGAACCGCAAGCGCCATTAAAGAATTTACACCCATCATGATTACACTTTTATCCGCTCCAGAAACTCTTACCGATCCCTCTTCTGCCTACCGTTACCTGGTGGAGCTAGTGTCGCTCGAATAAGAACTCGACTCGCAGGAGGTTCCCGTTCCTAAATATACTGAAGTAGTCGATCTCTGCGTTGCCCAACCAACTGAAGAAGCGATCGCCCTATTGCTGTCCATGAAAGGATACCTGGAGAAGTACCAAATCGCGTCCTACTGGGTTCCAGAAGATTGTAGCTGCTTCTAATGCAAGGTATCTGAAGAATTCAAGCCTTCAGTTCCTTCTCTTCCTCTTTTCAACCGGAGAATCAGCATGAGATTAAAAGTAGAGTTTGAAATCGAAATTTCATCAACTAAAAACGTTAGCGAAGAAAAAATACTTGAATGGGTAGAATTTCAACTCAATGGTGGAGTGTTAGAGCCTGCACACCCGTTGATAGAAGAGGATTTTGAAATCGATCCTTTCAGCATATCTTGTGAGGAGTTGCGCGACTTCAAAAAATTAATTATACAAAGGAGCGACAAATGACAACCGTTCGCCAAACAATACCATGCCCGATTGCTTGCTCTTGTCCGACTGTCGCTGATACTACACGAAGCGATAACTGGGGATTCACAGAACCCTGCCCAGAGGATTGTCTGAGCCCAGGAGACATCATCAGCAGTCCTGGTGGTCACTTTGAGTATGAGATAATTAGCTATCCATTTTCACGACTGTATCTTGACTTTCGAGGCTTAGTAAGGAGCGTGAAAGGAGTGGAAATTATCGATACTCAGCTTCGACAGCTATACAAATTATTGTTCCTATTACTAGCTTCGGCGATCTCCAATAACCAAATACATCTACCTATTTGGTTGCTGTTAAGTCTTACAGGACGACTAATGCCTCATTTAGATAATAATGCTTGGGTAGGATATCCCAAAAGAAGACCAATTCGCCACAAGCGAGGAAACTACCTCAGCTACCAGCGCCGCCTAGTCGATGGGCAAACAGTAGAGACGTTCACTCTACGATGGAGTACGGATGATGAAAGCTAAAAACCTAATTCGATCTCTGAAAAGGGATGGATGGTGTCTGGTGAAAACTAAAGGAAGCCATCATCAGTTCGAGCATTCTCTAAAGCTGGGTAAAATAACGGTTCCAGGTTATAGCAACGATGTTGCCATAGGAACTCTACACCAAATATGCAAGCAAGCAAGGCTTTTTACTTCGAGCAAAAGTAAGCGGCGGCAGCTTAATTAAGTTACGCAGCAATGCGATCGCCCCAATCGCTCTCACTTTCCATTTCACCCGACAACGTACATTTATTCAAGTCAAATTTAGGAGCATACATGGACTTCGAGCAAACTGCAATTAACCAGCCGCAAAAACACGCGATTGCTTTAGAATTTGAAATTTTTGGTTCGCTCAACTGCGAACGGTGCAGTCAACTAGCTAAAACCGTAGCTTCATTCGTGCAGCAATTACTCTATCTGACACATCCTAACGTGAAGGTTAATTACTCTATTTGCACGATCGCGAAAAAAACTTCCACCTCAGTGCAGCTACCTCCTTTGTAAGAAAGTGAAGGCTGCGACCGCAAGATCGCAACACTCTAGCGCCGTAAACCCTTGATAAAATTACTTACCTAACATCACCTATGCCAAACCAACAAACCGATAAACTCTCACAGACTTGGGCAAAAACAGCTACCCAAGCCTTGCAAGGCAAAACTATTTCTCACGTTACATACCAATATCCCGAACAAAAAGACGAACTAGGATGGACGAC
Organism: Chroococcidiopsis cubana SAG 39.79; assembly: GCF_003991895.1. NCBI lineage: Bacteria > Bacillati > Cyanobacteriota > Cyanophyceae > Chroococcidiopsidales > Chroococcidiopsidaceae > Chroococcidiopsis > Chroococcidiopsis cubana. Next base: position 40,296 of record NZ_RSCK01000003.1, on the reverse strand, counting down.
ATCTGCACCTGTGATTGTTTTTGAGGATGGGACTCAACTGATTCCGATTGCTGACGAGGAGATGAACGAAGCGGGAGCATTTTGCATCATTGAAGAATCTATTGAGAATATAATTCCCCCAATTTAGTTTGCCCCGATCTGCGAAGTGCGACTCGCGGCACAATCGAAAGAAAGGCGATCGCACTTACTCAAAGTAGAGTGAAAACTGAAACTAATCGTTTATCGAAGTTTGTCAACAAAACAAACATACAAGGAAGGATGTCATATGAAAATTCGCTTTCTCCAAATAATTGCTTCTAGTGCGGTTTGGATGTCCTGCCACGCTCCTGCGGGAGTTGCAAGCGTTGCCCCCAAATGGGAACAGTTGCAAAGTACTAATTCAGCTTTACTAGAGCAAGTCGAGCGCGACTACACTCACGATATTGCGCCAGATACCCCTATGAATGTGGGGCAAATGCAAGTGTCGAAGATTAGTAAATCCAATTCACAAGTCTTATATCTAGTCAACACTCGCTTGCCAGGAGATAATAACCCCAGTTGTGGAGTATCGGGTTGTTTGTTCTACGGTTACGTCACGCAAAACGACCGCTTCGTACAAGTACTGAATGGCTACCTCAACGATTTTCAGGTTGAAAATGCCCTACCTACAATTCAAGCTAGTCAAATAAAAAATCATCTTCCTTGCTTGCACTTAACTTCCGCCAAACAGCAATCGAAAGAACTTTGTTACAACGGTAAAACGTATCAACTCGAACGGCTGACAAAGTAGTACGTTCTTAGATTTGGCGAGTGCGACATACTTTTTCAAATTTTCAACCAGGAACAATGGTTAACTCCCAGTCAAACCTCCAAGTTGTAGGTAGCAAAGTCGATCCGACTCAGCCTGAATGGTACAAGCAGCCCCGCCGCCCGATTGCTGAAATTATCGCCGACCTCAGCAAGCCAATCCCGAACAAATATTTAGCGCAGCGGAAACAGGGAGGAACGCAACTGACTTATTTACCTTGGTTCCGCTGCGTGGCTCTGCTCGATAGATGTACTGGCGGTCATTGGGACTACCAAATTACTCAAATTCACACGACTTGCGATCGCCTCATCTTAACTGCCAGGATTACTATTTATGCAGAAGAAGGCAGTTTCGCTCGTGAAGCAACGGGAACGGAAACCCTCAAAGAAGAGTATTTTGATAAAACTACCCAGAGCAAGCAAATTCGCGAGTGGGCATACGGGGATGTCGCGTCAAAAACCGAGTCAATGGCACTACGTCGCGCTGCAAGTAAGTTTGGACTTGGCTTGTATCTCTATCAAAAAGATTGATTCAATTCGATAAACCTAACTGGTTTTTACTTACTAATTCACACTGTTTGCTTCAACAGCAGCGGTATTTTCTGCTGTCTTGTTTTCCCCTACAAAGCAACAATTGCTCAAGAGGTACGAAACATTATGAATAATGTCAATCCAAGTTCTCAAAAAATACGCTCCCAGTCTGCCAGACAAAGAGTATTACTAGCAATCGGGCGTTTAGAAAAGATAGGAGCAAAAATCGACGTTAACAGCGTTGCCAAAGCTGCTGGGGTTTCTGTTAGTTATATTTCCAAGCAGCCGGAATTAAAACAACGTATTCAAGAACTTAAGCAATTATACATAGAGCGTCAAAAAACCACGCGATCGCCAGAATCTTTTGCTTTATCGCTCTATCTCTCGCAACAAGAAAAAGAAGTGCTAGAACGGATTGCCTTAGAAAAAGAATGCCGTTGGGGAGACAAACCGAGCGTACCAAAATTACTAGAAAAGATTGCTAATCGAGAGTTCCCAATTTTACAACTAGAAGTGCGACAGCAAGAGTTACTTGCTACTATACTGGATTTAGAGCAGACATTAAAAAATACTTTAGCTCGACTCAACTGGGAGAATAAAGAAGTAAAAAGCTGGCGAAAAGAGGGGGTTGTATATAAAATTACTATTGCTCACAAAGAATCGATAGAAAGTATTGCTTGTCAGATGGGATGCAAACATAAAGATGGTAGTAGTAATATTTCCATGTTCGTGCAAAAGATATGTCATCGCAAAATACTTTTAGACTCTTCTATTAATTGGCGATCGAGTATAAGTCAATCTCTACCCTTATTGCGAGAAGCAGTAATTCAAGTTTTGTCAATTATTGCTGATGCTAAAAAGGTTTAGAACTTTGAATAACAATTATATTGGAAACCAATTTATGCATAAACTAACTCAGTCTAATAAGAACGTTTTCTTCAATTCTGCAAGTATCGGTGAAATTTATAGTTTTAGTCAATCTCTATCTTTACAAGAAATAAAAAAATTGGCTGAAAAAGCAGGCATATCTATTGACTATGTTGCCAAGAATCAATTCATAATTAAAGAGCGAGAACAGAGTACTAGTTTGTGGCAGCCAGAAGAAGACGATTTGTGTCACGGATATGTGACAGGATTTTGCGGACGAAAGGCAATTATCTGTATTGGTAACTCCAGTCAGGGATATCTGATGTTTTGCCGCAATTGTGCTTACAAAATGAGTATAAACTTAATCAATATCGCATTTACCTCTAGCAACTAGCTTTTTTCTAATGTGATTTTTTTTAGTTGGAATATATCTTTAGTTTTCTATTTCACTTTAGCGAAAAATGTTTAATAGAGAATATAGTTACACTCAGCAAAAAAAGAGAATTAGCTTGTTTTTTCAACCCCCATGTCTTATACTATAATAAAGAATAGTAAGTTTACAGAAGCTAAAGACTTCCTCCTTCTTGCAACAGCTTTTTCAACTATTTTATGGCGCTCGTTCTATGCCATTTGAGTTGAGATTCTCCTATGATTCAAGATTTACTATCTTTTGCAATTGATGTAATTACTCTTTCCTACATTACAATTTTGGCATTAGAGTTTTTTATCGACATTCTACCGCCTCAACTACCTATTTACAGTTCTACAACCGATTTAAGAGCAGTAACAGAACGAGTAAAATATTTATCCGATGAGAGAGATAGTAATTGGTACACTCAACAATTCAATTTCAAGTACCTTTAACACTTGCAACTAAATCGCTTTCAGGACTTACAAGCTCAAACAGCTTTTCACTTAGCAGTAGTGGAATTAAAACTTACATAATGTCAGAATTGCATTAGGAGATGTCATGATTCCCGCAAAGTTACAAACACGCATTCAATCGCTCAAACAACAGCGCGATCGCGCTATGGAAGAGAAAGCTCTGCGCCAGCAGCAGGAATTAGCAATCCTAAGTCAAAAAGTTTTGACAGAATTTAGCGAAAAATTTACTGCTGATTTTGATGCAGAAATTCAGTCTGAATTGGGAATTGAGTTGAAAACCGAGCGCGTAACTACTATTTTCCAAATAAATAACGTTGTGGCTTACGCAGAATTTCTCCTGACCGACGAACTAGAAGAAATCCATGCGATCGCAATTCATCAAGTTAATTCTTGGTGGCGAATTCGCTATTCATATCTAGTCTGGAGCGAATGCCACAAACGCCGAGAAAGTCAAGAGTTTCTGCACATAGATTCAGCGTATTGTTCGCGAGTCAAAGCTAAATCTGCAAGCGAAGTGCTACTTCTATTCCTCCACGGCTGGCAGCAGTTGGTGAAAGAAAATACCCAAAAACGTCAAGAAGAATCTCGTAGGTTAGAGGAACTAGCTAAAAAACGGCAGCAAGAGGAAGAAGAACATGAGGTACTTAGACTGAAAAACGAGCGGGAGCAAGCCGAGCTACAGCAGCAGTGGGAGGAGCAAGCAATTGCTATCAAAATGGAAGACGCTCGAATCAGACAGCAAATCGCAGCCGAACTTAGAGAAGCTAAATCTCAAGAATGGCAATGGCAGGAGGGAGCGATCGCCACTCTGTACAAGTGGACTTGGTGTAAAGGTGCGTATGTTTGTGAAGACGGCGAGACTCAATTCGACTACGAATACTTGTGGAGCGATCGCGATAGTTTAGATGAGGATGGTTATGTTACAGGTTTCAAGTCTGTAAAGCAAGATGGATACTCCTATCGAGCTTGTGCTTGCTGCCAAGTCAAACTAATACTAGACGTTCACAAACCAGTTATTGAGCGCGTTCAATATTCCTGTTGGGAAGATTTACCGTCGATCTTCCGCACGCCGATCTTTTACGAATTTCCAGGAATAGAACTTTACGGCGATTACGACTGGCAGATACTAGAGTTAATCGCTCAAGAGGAAATGGAGATGTGGTATCGGCAGAATTCAGCTTGCAGCGAAATAATCGCTGTAGGTGAAGAACCGCTTGCGTGGGTCAAATCTTTACTTGAGAATAGTAAGAACTTGCAAGTTTAGTCGCCGTTTAAAAACTCGACCGCTTCAAGATACGGCGAGCGAGAGAAAGCAGCTGTAGCTATTAATGAATAACTAATTTTTTCAAGCGGGATCGATTTATGAGCAATACATCAGCGATAGAAGACGAGATTTATCAAGCTTGCGACCAGTATCCGCGAAATTTTACTCTTGAAGAGATGGGTTATATTCGCTCTCACTCTGACGTTCGAGATACTTTAATTAATTGGTTTGAAATGAATTTAAGTGATGGACGCTGGACTCAACAGCAAATCAAATTCATACAATCTTTCTACGAGCGATGATCGTGCAGGCTACTTATTGCGCGTTAAAAGTCGGATATGATAAGCTTGAAATAGATCATTCTTTGATTGCTGAAAGTAAAGAATACTTGAGTCTTGCTTTAAATCTAGCACAATCATATCACGTCCTCAAGAATAGTATTTTTTGGAAAACAGCACGTCCAAGTATAAAAAGACGAGTCAAGCAGCAACTAAATATTCTTGCTTTCGATTGTTGTACTAATTTTCTGGCTGGCTGTGACTGTATCAACGCTTATGTAGAAAAAATGAATGGTATTGCGATTCCTCCGATTTGGTGGAATGATGCAATAGTTGACTTTACTCTTGCATACGACGCTCTGATACGGGAACACGAAAGCGAAGTTACAAGCAAGCAACTATCACTGTGGTAATGATAAATCACAGATGTGCAATGTCTTCGGTAGAGCGCGAGAGTTGCCTGCACCTGCGCTGTTTACTGCGATTGAGCTGCTAAAGAGGCGATCGGACTGAGCAAACAAGTCAATCAAAGTGGAGCGAAGCTGCTACAGGGAAGACATTGAGTTAGTTTCTTACGTAGATAGAAGCATAACGATTAGTATGATAAAAAGCTTACGCATGAGACTTCCTTTCAACATACAAAGCACCAGTTTTAAGAGCTTACTACTAAAGAATCTCGTGTAATTATATAGCGTGCTCGCACCGAACTCAAGCCTACAGACCATTCATTTGACACAGAATCACGAACCGAATAAAACACCTATGGAAAAGTTTTTGTTTCGAGCGGATGCAGTTATGAAGAATAATCTACCACTAACTAGAGACAATGCCGTTATTGGCTGGACGCTAGGAAAATATATTGTTTCTAGACGCTGGAATTACGAACATTTTCCAGTATGTACTGTAGAGTTATCGCCCTCGTCTATGAAAATGGCACATCCAGTAAGAAAACCGCTAGGACTATGGGGAATTTGACGGCACAAAAGTAACGAGCGGTTATGCCAAATCCATTCGAGACAATACTCTCGCGCAACTTATCACAACTCAGGAATCGATCTATGACTAATCTTTACGGCACGGATGCAAACGATACTTTAACTGGAACGGAAAATCAGAACAGTCTTTACGGGCTATCGGGCGATGACTTGCTGTTCGGTCTTGCAGATAACGATAAGCTCTACGGTGGAGATGGAGCCGACGAACTACGCGGCGGCGAAGGCAACGATCTGCTGGCGGGGAACGGCAATAGCATCAACGATAGCTCGGATCGCGATCGCTTATTTGGTGGAGCTGGGAACGATATCCTGATTGGCGAATACGGGAACGACTTCTTGAGCGGCGGTAGTGGAGACGATACCATGATCGGAGCTGGCGGTCGCGTACTCGATCTGTTCGGTAGTGTCAGCAGAGGTGATGGCGAAATTGATATTTTGTATGGAGGAACCGGAGCAGATAAATTTGTCTTGAGCGGCGGGTCGGGACGCGATGGTGTAGGACCCTTTTACAGTAGTGATGGGGAGCGAAACATTGCGATTCTTCTCGATTTCAACCCGACCGAGGACAAAATTGTTTTGAGCCGCTTTAACAGTTCTCCTATCACTCCTACAACTGAAGTAGAATATACTTTAGGTGCGCTGCCCGAAGATTTTCCAGCAGGAACGGGGATATATGCTAGCAGCAAAGGTGGATTGCCAGAACCGATCGCCGCTGTTATCAACGTTACTCCTGAAAGTCTTAGCCTGAACGCGGGCTATTTCCAATATATTTAGATCGGCAGATGCGATCTCGCATGGACAGAGAACTATGTCAGCTTCTCCCCGTGCATGAGCGCAGGGCTGTTTTATTGTCAGAGTAAAAAAATTAAACTCAAATCTAGAGTTGGCAGAGCATCAGCCATGAACCTGATTGAACACTTGAAACAAGTACCAGAGTTTCGTGCAGCCCGTGGTCAACGACATGCACTGTGGCTAGTGCTGCTGCTAATTATTCTGGGAGCAATGATGGGTTACTGGGGGTATCGACCCTTAGCCGAATTTGTCGAGACCTATGGTGAACAGTTGCGCCGCAAGTTAAATCTGCCACAGGATACCAAGCTACCGTCCTATTCGACGTTTCGACGAAGTTATGCAGCAACTAGATTTTCAAGCTTTAGCCACCGCCTTTAATGACTGGGCACAAACCTACAGTGAGTTAGAGCCTGGGGAATGGCTGGCAATGGATGGTAAAAGTATTAAAAGTAGTGTCACCGACTACAGCCAAGCTGAGCAGAACTTTGTCAGTCTGGTGTCGCTGTTTTCTCATCAACGCGGCGTAGTACAAGCAGTGATGCCAATGGAGAACAAACTCCAAAGCGAACAAGAAGTGGTACGTCTGTTATTGGCAGCAGTGGAACCTAGAGGTGTGGGGATAACACTAGATGCATTGCACACTCAAAAAAACACTTGAACAGATTATCGGGCAGCACAATGATTACCTAGTGTGTGTCAAAACCAATCAAAGACGATTGTATGAATGGATTGAACAACTGTGGCTCACCAGTGTGCCGTGTAGTATCTGCCAAGACCTGGAACAAAGTCATGGACGAATCGTCTCTCGTCGCATTTGTGTGTTTGACGACTTGGGAGAATTTGCTCAACAATGGGTAGGACTGCAACGATGCATTAGCATAGAACGTCAAGGGATGCGAGACGGTCAGGCGTTTGCCGAACGCCAGTACTACATTAGTAGCGTGGCAACGACAGCAACCGAGTTTGGGGCGATAATTCGCGGGCATTGGACTATAGAGAACCAACTACACTGGGTCAAAGATGTCACCTTCAATGAAGACCATGCACCCCAAAGGGGGAAATTTGCCGCTGCCAACTGGTCGATAGTACGCAATTTCTTTATCACCATTGCCCGTTGTTTAGGCTTCACATCTATTGCTAGGGCAAAGCGCCAGTTGGCAAATCAGTTGGGCATAATTTTTCCTCTCCTACAATGAAACAACCCTGCGTGCATGAGCGGGGCTGAAAGGGAAGCTTGCAAACAACTAAGTTTACACCAAGGGTGCTTTCTATGGCTAAACTTGAAGTGTTCTAGTAGATGAGTTTCAGACAAATGAACCCCCAACATCACGCTAGCCAATCCGATTTCGACTTAGAGCAAGCAAAGTTGATGAAAGCAACGAACTCCACACTTTCGATTCATCAACGCCGTGCTTTTATGAAACTGTCGTTAGAGGAGCGCCGTCAACTTCTGGCGCAACAAGCCCAAGCAATGCAACAACACTACCAACAGGACGAACAATGGCGGCAGCTAGAAACAGGCGATTTCTGTGACTACTAGTCATCCAACTCCCAAACGCGGTGAAGTTTGGTTGGTGAATTTTGACCCAACTATAGGAGCTGAAATCAAAAAAGTTCGCCGTGCTGTCGTCGTCAGTTCCGATGCAGTTGGCAGGCTACCGCTCAAATTGGTCGCACCGCTCACCGAATGGAAACCCTATTTTGCTAACAACATTTGGCACGTTAGGATAGCCCCCGACAGTACGAACGGCTTGACGAAGACTTCTGCTGTTGATGCTTTGCAACTAAGGGGAGTGGATACCCAAAGGTTTATCCAGCAGTTAGGACAGTTATCCCACAATGCGATGGAAGAAATTACGCTCGCGATTGCAGCAGTAATTGAATATCAGTAACCCTAAAATCAGTCTGAATCATCACCAATTACAGCAGTCCATCCCTGTTTAGAATCGCGCTTGACACTTTTGCATACAGCAATAGCAATTGGATACCACTAAAAGCTGCGAAGCACGAAACGTTACTATCGCTGCTGTATGCATACTTTGCTTGCAAGAGCAATTGATAGCGTAAGTGTTGTACAAACAAAGCTGGTCAGCGATCTGCGATCGCTGCTTGAGAAAATCCATGCGCCATTTGTATCCGATCTTTTTTGTGCGCCATTGGCGCACAAATTGTCAAATACACTTGCGGTATCGATTAATTGATACGAGTGGCGACGATGATAGTCAAATCTATCGCGTGCAGTACTACTCGAACGTATGGTGCGTACTGCGATACAGTGCTTTGATATCTGCTGGACTCGACCATTCTGCTTGAGAAACTTCCGCATACCAAGACTTGAGCAGTTCTTCTGCATCTGGATGTTCCTCCCAGAAGCGACGTAGGGTATTGCGGGCAATAATATGCATATTTGATGCTGACAAAGCGCGGGCTATATGTAATAGTTATACTTGCTTCTCTTGAAGAATATGTTTTTTTAATAGAGGTGGAAGTTTTAAAAAAAGCTCTTTTGTCTCTCTATTTTTACTTTTTACAATCAAGCAAAGATCGTTTAAGTTTTCTATAGACCTCATCAGTTCTGAAATAGATAAACTGCTTGGCAGTCGAACGGGTAGTTCTTCAATTATCTGTAAAAAGCTCACAAAATCATTTACGTCGTCTGCTCTTTGGGCTAAATAGCTTAAAATTTGCCGATCTAAAACACTCAATCTTTCAGGTTGATATTGCTCGGCTAAAGTTTCCCTAAATATTTCAGATGTTAATTCAGTTTGATAGTGAAGGAATTTAGCTACACTGCCGCTAAAGAATTTTTCAATACGACTGGCAACTAATTCGATTGCTGCGGGATTGCCTAAGTAGGGTTCGAGCAACTGTTCCCATTTATGCTCGTCAGCTAATCCTCTAGTTTGCAAAATCTCCCCAGCTGCTTTCACATCCAATCCTTCTAGTTTAAATGAAAAAATTGCTCGTCCCGAACGTTGTAATTTCATTAAGTCTCTGAAAGGTTCTCTACTCGTCAAAATAATGCAGCTAGAATGCTTTGCTTCTATAATTCGACGGAAGAAAACGCCATATTCTGAGTATTGCTCAGAGTAGGAATTGAAGCTACTATTTCTATCTTTTCGCAACCAAGCTTCGGCGCTATCTAGTACTAATAGACAACGACGCATAGAGATCGCTTTTATTAGGAGAGTAGCTAGCTCTTGCGTGCTTTGAGGCAGCTGTTGCTCTGGGATTGCTGGTAGAGCTAGATCGTCAAGCAAATTGGCGAGTAAGCCTTTAAGTGTCGGACCATAGTGAACCGATTTCCAAATTAAACAATCGAACTCTGGTTGACGCTTTGTACTTATTTCTTCTATTAGTGTTGCGGACATAGCACTTTTACCAAAACCTGGCGCTCCATAGATAACTAGGCAGCGGCAATTGGCGATCGCGTCCCTAAGCCCAATCAGTTCTACCTCGCGCCCGAAAAAAGTTTGCACGTTAGGAGGCTGTCCCCCAATAATAGGTATGGCGGAGGTGTTAACAGGATTGGACTGACTGGGAGCCGATGACAAAAGGGAGCCTGTTGCCATCCTTCGTTCCAAGATGCTCCGCAGCCGTTTCTTAGTAACTTTTTCGCCGTTTCCCAAAACTCCCGTCAGCAAAATCCATAGTTTCCGCCCGACATCTCGCTGCAAGCGATCGATGCTGTAAGCGAAAGTTGCAGCGATTTCCTTATACTCTTTGTCCTCCCAAGCCGCTTCTATCACTAGCTTTTCATCCTGGTTCAAGCGTCTGCCTGCTTTGGCAAACACTAACTCGTCTATTGCTTTAATGGCTTCTTGAGAGTTGATCGTTCGCAACGTACTTCACTTAACTTAATATTTGATGAGCGAAATTCCAACTTCTTTGCATGATAAAGTATATTGCAATTACTAAAGTACAAAAGCAAATCAGCCGAGCGGCAAATTGATTGCTGAGTATTTGTCGATAAGGCTTGGGAAGAGGAAAAATTTGTCTGTCGATTGAAAGACAAATACCCAACTTCAGACTCCGCTTAAGTATAAGCCAAATTTTTCAACCACATGGATCGAGAATACGAGCTAGTTTCGGCTTTCGCCGATCGCTTCATCCAAGGCGGGAGCTTTGCCACAATTGTCTCAGCCCGCGAACGAGCATCAAAGATATTAGGTACTCCAGTTTTACCTGGGACGGCGATCGCCAAGTTAGTTGATGAGTCGGTGGAGCAAGGCTTAGTCCGCGCTGCCAAAATTATTGCTACTTCCGAGCTAGATTCCGCCCGCGCTTATACTCAATTGGTAGACTTATACCAACGTCAGCCAACGCTCGGCACGCGCTCTAGTACCAGTATCGCTCAACAAGCGTACAGCACTCCCGTACCGATCGCGTATTTAGCGGCAATGCTAGCCCAAATGACTCTAGAAAAGACTGTCTACGAGCCGACAGCTGGCAACGGCGCACTTTTGCTCACAGCCAATCCGACTCGTGCTTCAGTCAACGAACTCAACCCGTCGCGAGCGGCTGACCTGCGGCGACAGGGATATACGGTGACACAAGAAGATGCCGTGACTTACCTTCCCGTCAAACAGCACGATGTCGTCATCGCTAATCCTCCTTTTAACTCGGTGATGGACGAGCGCGGCAGAGTCAAGTTATTTAACTTGAGGCGCTACAGCACGACTCAAATCGACCACGCGATCGCCCTCAACGCTCTCAAAGTTATGAAACCAAAGGGACGAGCAGTTCTGATTTTGGGGGGAAAATTAGGTGGAGACGCGGAGCGTTCCAGCCGTTATAACTCGCGAGAAAGCCGAGCTTTTTACTTTACCCTGTATCAAGAGTACAATGTCATCCATCACTTTTCGATTTGGGGCGACCTCTACCGCAGGCAGGGGGCTGGTTTTCCTATCGATCTGATTGCAATTGCAGGCAAGGGCAAGTCGTCGCTATCTCTACCTGCTGCCGTTGTTCCGCAAATCTACAGGACGTTTGACGAATTAAAGGAAGTACTCGATGTCGCTATATCTGAGCGATTCCAATGTCTGGATGCCCCAAGACCCACGCCTAGCATGGATGGCAGTATTGGTTCCATCTCCACAACGGGCGATCGCGACGCGAGAGGAATTTCTAGAACTGCTATGCCAACGGTTGGAGTGGGAGATTTGCCGCACTCAGGAAGAGTCGCCACACCTGGAGTCACCTTACCAACCGATCGAGCAAGCAATGGTGCGGGGGGGAATGTATCAATTTCTTCCCAGCAGACGGGACTCTCCCCGCCAGTGGGCGGAAGCGGTCATACTGTACAACTCTATTCTGTACGACAAGATGGGTTTGTACCTGAGCGAGGAATTTCCGGTCGAAGTTCTGACGAACCCGCAGCAGATCCAAGCCGCCCTCGCTCGAATAGAGAATACGAGGCTGGAGGAATGGCTGGAGGAACTGACAGCAAATTAAATCGAGAAACACGAGGTCCAGAAGCGATGCAAGACGAGCTTAGCCCAGCAGACGATCGAACCACCCAACAACCTGCCAAACAACTACCATACATTCCCAAAAGCGAAGCAACGCCTGTCGGTACTTTGATTCCCGCTAACATGCAAGCCAGTACCGCTAGGGCGTTGGACGCTCTGGAGCAGAGAGTTGGAGCGCTGGACGAATATGCAGCCGATCGCTTGGGATACGGTACGCAAGAGGAGTTGCATCGACGTTTGAGCGCCGAGCAAGTAGATGCTTGCGCTTTGGCACTGAGCAACTTAGAAAAGGGTAGTGGTTTCGTCATCGGCGACCAAACTGGGGTGGGCAAGGGGCGCGTGGTTGCTTCCATCATCCGCTACGCTCGGATTACGGGTAAGACTCCTATTTTCGTGACGCAAAATAAATCGCTTTATGCAGATATGCTGCGCGATTTGAAAGATATCGGAATGCCCAACTTCAGACCGTTCCCCACCGATTCTGACTTAAATATTCCCTTGGACGATTACCGCAGTCTCAAAACTACGTCGCGATCGCATCAAACCGAAATGGAGAATTTTCTGAGGACGGGAAATTTGGGGAGATACGATGGAATTTTCACTACCTACAGCCAGATGCAATCGGTAAAAGGGAAGGAAACGCTCAGGCGAGAGTTTCTCAGGGCTTTTGCTGCCAATGCCATTCTGATTCTAGATGAAAGCCACGAAGCGGGAGGCACGAAGTCAGAGCGGCAACCTTCAGGAGTTGCAACAAACCGCGCTGCCTTCGCCCGCGAACTGATCGAGCTATCTGCAGGCGTATTCTACTCTTCCGCTACCTACGCCAAGCGCCCCGATGTCATGGACTTGTACGCAAAAACGGATATGCGGCTGGCGGTGCATGATATGAATACGCTGGTTTCCATTGTCGAGCGGGGTGGCGTGCCGATGCAACAAGCCCTCGCCGCCCAACTGACACAAGCAGGTCAGTACGTCCGCCGCGAACGTTCTTACGAAGGAGTAAATTTTAACTTAGAGATCGTCCCCGTCGATCGTCCGGTGGCAGAAGCAATTTCTGAGATATTAGCTGACATTTTGGAGTTCGACCGTCACAAGCAGGAGGCGGTCAAAGAACTGGATGCTACAGCTAAAGCCGAAGCTAAGGCAATTTTGGGGGATAGCTCTACAGGGATGGCAGGGGCAAAAAGCACTAACTTCACGTCGATCATGCACAATTTGATCGATCAGTCCTTGCTGGCGATGAAAGCCGAGCAGACGGTACAAAAATGTTTGACGCTGCTGCGACAACCTCATCCTGAAAAACCCCTGATTGCTCTATCGAATACGATGGGGTCATTCATCAACGACTATGCCAAATTAAACCAACTGTCGCCAGGAGACGAAATTAATCTAGATTTTGGCGACTTGCTCGTGCGCTACTTGGAGCGCAGTCGGGACGTACTCATCGGGAATCCTTACGGAGACAAAGAACGCCACCGTCTCACCGATGAGGAGTTAGGGTCGAAAGGAGTTGCAGCTTACGAGCGCATTCTCAACCGGATCGAGCAGATCGACCTAAGCGCGATTCCGATTTCTCCGATCGACTACATCAAGTCGAGGCTGTCTCAGTCAGGTTACAGCGTCAACGAAGTCACGGGGCGAAAAGACGTTATCGATTACTCTGCTGATGGGACTACCACTTACCAGCAACGTCTGAGTCAAGAAACTAGCAAAGCCGCCGCAATCGCCAACGTCAGAGCTTTTAACAACGGGCAGTTAGATGTAATTATTCTCAACCGCTCCGGTTCGACGGGGATTTCGCTGCACGCTTCCGCTCAATTTGCCGACCGCCGACCTCGCCACATGATCGTCGTGCAACCGGAAAAAGAAATCAATTCGTTCATGCAAATGTTAGGGCGCATCCACCGCACGGGGCAAGTCGTGCTGCCCAGCTTCACCCTGCTCAACGCCGATATTCCAGCCGAGAAAAGACCTGCGGCGGTGCTGGCTAAGAAAATGGCATCCCTTAATGCCAATACGACAGCCGCACGGTCGAGTGGAATTTCGTTGGAGTCGGTTGTCGATTTTATGAACGAGTACGGCGATCGGGTGGCGGCTGAGTTATTACTGAACGATCCTGGCTTAAACCGCCAGCTAGCAGATCCGCTCGGCGGGATAGAAAGCGCTCAAAGCGCGGATAATGCGGGTTTGATAAATAAAGTAACCGGACGCTTGCCCCTGCTGCCGCTCGCCGAACAGGAGCGCGTGTACGCCCTGCTCGAACGAGAGTATGCGGAGTACGTCGAACGCCAGGAAACGATGGGAGAATCGGTATTAGAAGCACGCTTTCTCGACCTCGACGCAAAAACGGTGGCGCGGATGGAAGTCATCGCTGGCGATCTCGACAGTAATTCTCCCTTTACCAGTCCCGTCAATGTAGAAGTGGTAGATGCCAAAACACCCCGCAAGCCCGTCACGACTCTAGAAGCAATTAATTTAGTCCGCGAAAATCTCCAACTGGAACTCGTAGAAGCGGTAGAAGCTCACGACTTCGACACTGTTAGCAACCACGCCAAACAGCAAGCCGAAGCTACGCGGCAGCAGTTGCTCCAAGCTACCCAGTCTTACCGAACGGCAGCGATTGAGGGCAAAACATATGCCTCATCCATTGAAAAAATCGACAATCGCCTCAACGTACAGCTACAACACGTCAGCAATACTTTAGAAACTTTCCCCCTTGGCGAAAGCGTGAGAGTCGTGACTGAGACTGGCAATATCTTCTACGGTGTCGTAGGAAAAATTTGGAGCAGCAATCGGGAAGAAAATGAAAGCCCAGTCACGCCTAACAGGTGGAAGATGCAAATCGTGCTAGCAGATCCAGCACGGTATTTAACCTTACCTTTTTCTCAAGTCAACACCCTTTCAGCCAATTGTGTCACGCTCGCTCCTGAGTCTCTCAATTGGGATGGAGTGGAAATTTATCAAGCTTTCGATCTCAAACAGACCAAAAACCGCGAATCAAGGCAGATTTTTACAGGCAACTTATTGCGGGCTTACGAAAAGTTTCAAGGTAAAATCGTCAATTACACGGACGATCGCGGCAGAACGCGCCAAGGTTTGCTCGCCCCGCAAGGATTTGACATCGAGGAGGTTTTAGAAAAGCAGCCCGTAATTATTCCCACTGCTCGACAGATCGTTACCTTTCTCACGGAAGTTACAGATCGCGCCGGACAAGTCAAAACACTCGACGAAACTTTAACGATCAAACCCCAACGCAGCCGCTATGGAGACGGCTTTATCGTACAAACTGCCAAATCTAGGAATGACGGTGGAGCATATTATTTAGACCCAAGCTTGCTTGGGATAATTGGAGGTGAGTTTCATTCTATAGGCGATCGCATGGAGGCAGTTGTTTCTCCAGACAGAATTGCGTCTGTATTGGAATTCATGGAAGCTAAAGGTTTGAGGTTGGCTGCTTTTGAGAAGCAAGATATTGCTCGCAATTTTCTCGGTATTACCCTGCCCGAACTCCAGCCAGTTCAATCGGAATCGGTTGAGGTAAGCGATCTTAGTGTTAGTCAGGATCGCTTACCTCAACCAGCTAAGGCTGCACCCACACCCATATCGAGTGATCCCGAAACTCATACACCAAGCGTTGGAAGCGGCGAGCGGCAGGTCGAGGCAGATGCGATCGACGAACCATCGTCCGGCGATACCCCAGGCGGTTTGAGCAACGACAGTCGCCCTACCCCAGACGAGAAGATAAAACCGACTGCTCGACTCGAACGGCAAATAATGCTTGGTGAGGTAGCCTTGCAGATTGCTGACTTTCGCTGCCAAGCTGGAGCGGCAGAAAAAAATGTTGCCAAACTCCTGCACCAGGCTGGGTTGGCAGCAGAGATCTTACAGGGGGAAGACTTTCATTTCAAAGTAGAGAACGAACCGTACATGAGTTTGTCGATCGAGCGGCACGGACGGGAACTATATCTAACACACTTTTTGGCAGATAGCAGCGGCGACTTGACGATCAACTCCGAAATGGTATTTAGAATCTCTTGGGGCGGACAACTGGCTTTGACTCAAACTGCCGTGCAAAACCCTCTAACTGGTGGCGAGGAGCGTCGCCAAGACCGAGGCTTTGCCAAAACTTTTAGCGAAAACCTTCTGGAACAAGGATTTGCTACTGCTGCGCGATCGAGCGCGATTGCCCAACAAGCCGTACCACAAGAATCCTCGCCTAAACTGGTTGACAAGCCAACCGAGCAATCATTGGGCGATGGTCGCGACAAAGCCAAGTTCCGCCTTCGGCATCGCACTACAGAAGTAAATCATCCCGATACAAATTCTCATAGCCTGACGATCGAGGAGCGTCGCCAGCTATCTCCACTACTACAAGAATATCTAGCTTTAAAGGATCGATCTCCACAAGCGTTAGTACTTCAACGAGTCGGTGATTTCTACGAGGCTTTCTTTCAAGATGCTACGGTCGTAGCGAAGGATTTGCAGCTAGTGCTAACTAGTAAAAACTCAGGTTCCGCTGAACTCGGTCGCATTCCCATGACTGGTTTCCCCCACCATGCCCTGGATCGCTACAAATCTCGTTTGGAGGAAATGGGGCATACAGTTGTTGTCTTCGAGCCAGCTCCATCGCCATCCGTACTACAAAATTCTCAAACTTCTCCTCCACCGACGCGCACTACCATACAACCTACAGCTAGAACGCCACGGACTAGAAGATCTAAACAAATACTCGAATCGGTAGGAGTGCAGTTAAGCTTATTCGATCTTTCTACAAATTCTTCTTCCACCGCTAGAGAAACTGCTGTTAGCACTCCGACATTGACGCAACCCGTTTCCAACGAGCGCGAAAAAGTAGAAGATAACCGTTCGCCACAACAACTTTGGGAAGATTACAGTCGAGGAGTAGAAGCACGTATTCCAATTGAGTTGAGTAAAACTGTTGCGCTCAAAGCATTACAAAATCACTTGAGCTGCGAGTCAATTGTTGAAATATTACAACACGATCCAGAGGTGAAAAAACTACATAATCGTGAAGAGAGTTTAGCAAGAAAATATATTGAATTAATTGTTGATAGCTTAAGTAGAACGCAGTCAACCGGACAAAAACAGCTTCAAGTAAAAGAGCGCGATCGCCTTATTCCTTATTGTGACTGGGTTGAGCAATAGCTTAAACTGAAATGTTGCACCTATTGCAACGACTGCAACTCATAACCACAGCATAACTTAAGTTAGCAAACACGCTCTAGCCTCGATGCAACCGCAGCGATCGCCCTCAAACAACAAGAATGAGAATATGTTGGGTCAATTCGTCCTCTGCTATCTCGAAGGCGCGAGCGTTTTCCTGACGATGCTTGTTGTTAAGGCGACAGGGAAAGAGACGGCAAGCCTTTTAAAGATTACGCGACAAGATATTACTACACTTCGATTTGACCCGAAGGCTTGCCGTCTCTTTTATTGCCAGGTTAATAACCGCACTTGAGCGGACGGATACTACGATAGTTAAATAGTTTAAAGCTTCTTTACAATTCGTTACGCTAGATGGAGAAAGAGAGGAAAGGTCTGACGACAAGCCGTGTCGCGCCGATTCCAAACTGCTCAAATTCTCAAAGTTAAAGTTTAGAGGTGCTTTATATGAACGGCACTATTCGCGTTGGTAATCTATTTGGAATTCCCTTCTATGTCGCCCCGTCCTGGTTTTTGGTTTTGGGCTTGGTGACTTGGAGTTATACCAGTGGGTTAGCAACGCAATTCCCTGCTTGGGGCAGTTTGCTACCCTTGTTGTTGGGATTAACTACCGCTCTATTGCTATTTGCTTCAGTCTTAGCGCACGAACTAGGACACAGTTTCGTTGCCATCAGGCAGGGAATTGAAGTTAAATCGATCGCTTTATTTCTGTTTGGCGGTCTTGCTAGCCTGGAGAAAGAATCGAGAACTCCAAGTGAAGCATTTTGGGTAGCGATCGCTGGTCCTGTCATTAGTTTATTGTTGTTCGGGCTATTGACAGCAATTAACGCCAGCGTGCCGTTACTAGCACCTTTCGCCGCAGTTGTAGGAACGTTGGCTTACGTGAATTTGGCGTTGGCGCTGTTCAACTTAATTCCTGGCTTACCTTTGGATGGAGGTAACATCCTCAAAGCACTAGTTTGGAAAATTACGGGTAATTCTGAAAAAGGTGTTGTCTTTGCCAGTAGAGCAGGGCAATTCATTGGCTGGTTGGCGATCGCATCTGGCTTAATCCCCCTAGTATTGTTTGGTAGTTTTGGTAACTTCTGGAACCTCATATTAGGTTGGTTTTTACTTCAAAATGCTACCAGGACTGCCCAATCTGCTACATTGCAGTCAACACTAAAGAAGATTAAGGTAGCAGACGTAGTAAATTTTGACAGCCCAATAGTATCAGCCGATCTTTCTTTACGAGAATTTGCTGATGAATCGATTCTTGGTCATGGTAAGTGGGAGAGGTTTTTAGTCACC
Source organism: Chroococcidiopsis cubana SAG 39.79 (assembly GCF_003991895.1). Taxonomy (NCBI): domain Bacteria; kingdom Bacillati; phylum Cyanobacteriota; class Cyanophyceae; order Chroococcidiopsidales; family Chroococcidiopsidaceae; genus Chroococcidiopsis; species Chroococcidiopsis cubana. The sequence continues at coordinate 21,953 of NZ_RSCK01000003.1, read as the reverse complement.
GATCTTGAAGGGCAACTAGTTGGTACGATTACTTTAGATGCTTTAAGAATGGTTCCTAGTTCGCGTTGGGCACAAACCCAAGTTCGAGAATTGATGCAACCCATCGAAGCATCGGCGATAATTCAATCCGAGCAATCTCTACTAGAAGCAGTAAAAATACTAGAACAACAGCAGCGATCGACCCTACCTGTGATTGGGGAAAATGGCGTACTAGTTGGACTTTTAGAGAAAGCTGCGGTGCTGCGCTTGTTGCAGAAACGAGTACAAGCACCTGCTTAACAAATTCTGTCATTTCTCAAATCTCCCTCAGACTTTAAAACTCGTATCTGGGAGAGTTTTTTTAGTTGAGACTCCTAAGAAACACATTCCGTAGGGTCAGAAATAGGGATGAGTTCTAAGCCAAAAGCTTGAGCTTTTTTCTTCAGGTTTTTGAGGGTGCGGTCTCGGTATTGTTGCTCATAGGCATCAAGACCAGGGTCAGTATAGAGATTACCTGTTGTCCAAAGACGATAGAAAATACGGGCTAACTTATGTGCAGTGGCAGTAATCGCTTTAGGTGCGCCTAAGCGAGCAGCTAGACGGCGATAAAAGCCACCCAAAGCAGAGTGAGAGCGACAAAGAGATTGTGCGGCGGTGCGTAAAGTGGCGGCAACGCGGTTGACAACTCGACGAGATTTAGAACTTTTAACTTTGCCGCCAGTAATGCGACTACCAGGGCATAAACCGAGCCACGACGTAAAGTGCTTGACAGTGGGAAAGCGTGTTGCGTCTAACCCTAACTCTGAGATCAGGGTAAGTACGCTCACAGCCCCTAAACCATCAATTTGAGTAAAGTCCACACCACTCATGCGATACAGTTCAGAACGCAAGTCAAACTGGGGTGCATTGCCGGGTTGCTTTTTTCCACGACGTTTTGGTTTAGCTAAGGGTGAAGCATTCACATCAACTTTAGATCCAAAAGATGCCAAGCATTGCTCAATTTGGGCATCACAGGCAGAGAGCTGTATTTGAAAAAAATCGTAAAGTTGTAATTCCTGTTGCAAGATAAATACCATTTCTAGTCGATAGTCCCCAGTTAAGGCAGCAGCAATCTCGGCACAACTGGCTTTGACACGTCCATCCTTGTGTGATGCCAACACATCTGGGTTACGCTCACCTGTAACAATGGCACGAATAATCGCCATGCCAGTAGTGCCGGTGATGTCGCTAATGACCCGATGCAACTGTAGGTTCATCTGAGTCAGGACTTTTTGCATCCTCTGTATATGGACACAAGCACTTTTGATTAAGTTATCTCGTTGGCGGATATAACTACGTAAAACACATATTTGCTCTTGCGGACGAAATGACCCTGATAATAAACCGTAGGTATGCAATTGTTGCAACCACTGACAATCTAATACATCTGTTTTGCGCCCAGGGACGGTTTTAACGTAATGGGCATTCACCAACCTCACTTCCAATCCACAACTTTCTAAAACTTGGAATACAGGTATCCAATAAACTCCTGTTGATTCCATTGCTACCGTTTTAACTCCACAAATCTTGAGCCAATCTGCCATCGCGTATAGGTTAGCTGTGAAGCAACCAAAGCTGCGTACACTCTCATTATCCCGTCCTACAGGCACGCTCACCCAATGCCTGTCAGCGCCAATGTCAATGCCTGCGGCATTCAAATTGATGGCTGAAAAGTTTTTATCTTCTGGCATGGGAGAAGGTTTTTCTTGGCTCATATCACCCTTGTGGTTGTTAATTTCCAGCCTTGTGTACCCTGCCTGGGGATGGCGAATCAATCTAATCTCCTAAACGGGATAGTAGACAATGCTACTTCACCAATATTTTTGCCAATATTACCCAGAACCAGGCTCTCAAACGGGCGTAATTTGCACCACTGTTAAGACGGTCTTAACTGTCAGAGTACATATTGAGTATAAGATTTATCGCTCACAAACTCTGAATACTTGTGTTTCTTTCATATTTTGCTGGTTGCAAAGCTGCTAGTTGGAGGCTCTCAAGAAACACATACAAGAACTGGAAATAGGCTGGCTGATGCTGTTCGTTCATAGGTAAGGGCGTGAGATCCTCACTCAAGATTACAATCGTGAGAAACATTCAACATCAGCGTTCTAGATTCAGGAAATTCAAGCCAGTAGTAATCAACCAGCATTATTAACCAAAAATCAGGAATATTTGCCACAATGGGAAAACAAAACAAATAAAGGATTTTAGAGTCAGAAGAAATGCGATCGCACTCCAACTTCACTCACAAACTGGCTAAAATACTCAGCTTCGCTCCCCAATCCTCATCATGCCGCAATGTTAGAACAGTGTAACCCGCGTTGTACCTGAGATTATCCCGTTCGATTTGGTCTTGTCTGCGCTTGTCTGGACTGTCATGAACTGAACCATCACAGAAAATAGCGATCGCCGCATCGGTTTTATAGAGGAAATCTGGCTTGCAGTTGGCTTCGGAAATTAATTCTTGTGCCGCGTCCGGTAGCTTATACCCCCGTTGATAAATCTCTTGTAAAACGACTCGCTCGAAATTAGAATTAGGGTCTGTTTGTTGTAGTAGTTGCTGATATCGCTCCTCGCAGGACTTTCCTTCAAAATTACCAACAACAGTACTTACTGGCAGTTGGTCGAGTAAGGGTTTAATTAAATGGCGATCGATCAATGCATGGTCGAATTGATTGCGGTAGGAAAGCAAGCATTCATAGCAAGCTTGGACGCAGCTTTCTTTGGGTTGCTTGAAATGGCAAATGTCTAGAGCAGCAGCGGCGATTTTTTGAAATGCCTCTGGTTTTTCCAACAGTTGCGAAAGAACTCCCGCTCCCCCTTCTGCTGCTTCCCAGAATAGCAAATACTTATCTTCCCCCAGGCGCTCGGAGTCGAGTTCGTCGGCTTCCAATTTGTATACTGCTTGGATGGCTGTTTCTAAAGTGTATTGCAGCGTAGCAATAAAAGCTTCTCTATTCTCAGCCGGAACGCTTAAAGGTTCGACCACTAGAATATTGCAAGTGTCGTCTACCATTAAATTAACTTCCGTATGCAAGCTGTCAGTCGCCTGTTCGTTTCTGGGATCGCCCCAGAACCCTGTTTTGGTATCGAGTTTAAATCCCCGCTCGTCGATATTCTTCTTCAGTCCGCGATTAATCCGCCAGATTTTCGCTGTAGCTCCACAGGTTAAGCGTAACAGTGGCGTGCCTTCAGCAGTTTGGACGGTTGCCGATTCTTGTTTTCGGCTAGCGTAGCGGAAGTGAGTGGTAACGTTGTAACCGTACTTGAGCCGTTCTTCTTCGTCGCAGGTAATGCGTTCTCGTCGGCGAGCGATTGCAGTCTCCATTGGCAGTACGCGAGTCAATTTAGCGATATTCTGGTAGCGATCGTCTTTAATTCTTGCACCGCAATTTTCGCAAGTGTCGCGAAAATCACCTTCGTGGAAATAACCGCAATTAAAGCAAATGCTTACCCGTTTATACTGGCTGTCAATACCGCTAACGGGAACTTTGGTCTTTGCCACCATAAATTTACTCCCCTCGTAGTAAACAATGTTGCTGGGCGCGAATTCTCGTAAAGCAACGGTGCGGGGACGGGAAATGAATTCACCGCCATCTTTGGTGGGAATGTATGCTCTAACTGGTAGGCGGGGAAAGTTAAATCCTGGTAGAAATCCCTCAGCAGCAAAGTAGCGGTAGGGATAAAATTCAAACTCGCTATTGCTTTTGCTTTCGGTTAATCCGACTAATAAGGCCCAAAGATAGCGAAGCTGCATCTAAGTGCCATCCGACCGCTAAAGCGTCTAAGCAGCAAGGCGTTCAGCTAAAAAATCCCCAAAATTACCGCATGCCCGGAAATGATAGCTGGATTGTCCATGAAAGTCACGGCAGAATCAGTATTTCATGCCCTTCTTTCTCAAAAACTTGCCCAGAAAAGGCTCTTCTTAGGATGTTGTAGCCAGCTCGCGCCAATTCTTCTGAAACTCCTGCGTGACTCAATTTCTAGCCGTTACGTGGCACTTCGTTGCAGCTTCGCTACCTTTACCCCTACATCTTTGCTCGCCAGAATCGACAATCGCCGTAGGATGAAACGCGGGTCTGACCCAGCGTAGACCATGCGCGCCAGCTAAGATAATGCTGCATCTAAGTCCCAGCCGCGCACGCTCGCAGGTGAAGGCACTGATGGTATCGAAGTGAGTGTAGATACGTACCGAAATTCTCCCTTTTATGCTTCCCTAGGCGGCTTGTTGACAAAATCTTTGTTTGTTTGCCAAATTTACTAGCTAAAAAAATATTAACTAATGCTAAAAGAGTCTCTCAAACCTTTGAGTATCAGTTACCCTCTTGTCAGTTATCGCCATCGACTTTATGTCAACGAGATCGGAGGTAATTATTCAAGCTTAATCGAGCGACTTCCGGCAACAGCAAGGGATTTCTACTGCTTCGACTAAGCTAGCACGGATTCGAGCTTCAAGCAGTTCGTCTCTTACTAATAATCCTGTGGCAACACGATTTATTTTATTTAAGTCTAGAGCTAAAACAAGTATTTAACCAAATCGATACTCATTTGGAAAAAATCGAGCTAATCAAAAATTAGTGAAGTGTAAAAAGTTGAGGAAGTTGAGGGAACAATTAAAGTGAGACTGAAATGAAGCACGCGCTCGCCTTCAAAAAATTAATTTATGAAACTTGAGGAGATTTATCAGTTTTTTGTGGTCCAACCACCAGTTTATCTGACGCAGGAGCAAGCTGTTTGCTACGTGCTGTCAGTTTTGCTTGAGAGCGAATCTTACGGTACTGGGTTGATTGAAAAGCTAGAGTTTGAATACCCTCACTACCGTCTCTCCGATACAGTGTTGTACGCGGCGCTATCATTTTTGGAATCCGAGCAAGCGGTCGCTTCTCGCCTTCAGAAAGTCGAAGGGCGCGGTCGTCCCAGGCGGATGTATTCGGTCAGCCCCCAATGGCTTGGGCGTGGCACAAAAACTCGCCGCTTTATGGCGAGGATTCGTTACAAAACAGCCACAAGTAGCTTCATCTGTTGCCGTTTGAAGCGCAATCGCATCCAAGTCGCGATCGTTTCTCAACTAGACGCACCTTAGCACCAACGCCAAAACCAAAGCAGCCACTGACTACTTATTAGGAGGCAATTGATTTGAAAGACATTTCACCACCCAATCCCCGCTCGCACAACTCTCAGTCACCGGTCACCCGTTGGCAACTGATCGACGCGATCTCCAAACTGTATGTGATTCGAGACGATCCGAAACAATTGAGAACTTCTCTCAACAAATCCAAAAAGCCTTATTGCAACGAAATGCGAAAGGAGGAGTAAAGCTGCTTGGGGGCTTAAGTTTGAGCGATTTTTTCTAACTTGACGAAATGCTCAAAACATCAAGTCCCAACTCGACGTAGGATAGTAATTGTGAAGTAAATCTAAACTCAAAATTTAGCAGTGAAGATCAAAGGCAACGGACGCGCTAAGATACTAACTCAAGCCGAACTGGAACGCTTATTTACTCGCGGCTTCCTCACCCCTAGAGACAAGCTGTTATTCGCGATCGCGTATTACTGCGCCTGTCGCGTTAGTGAAGTGCTGGCGCTGACGGCTGAAGATTTAGCGGGTAGTGTAGTGACGCTGCGTAAATGTACCACTAAAGGCAAGATTGCCACGCGCACTCTGCCAGAGCACCCGAAGCTACAGGCATATTTAGCAGCTTACGATCCACCGTCTGGTCTGTTATTTCCAGGACGGAGCAAAGACAAACCACTGACTAGAGCAGCTGCCGATCTGATCCTCAGAGCTGCTTGTAGAAGAGCAAGGATTAGAGGTGCTTCGACTCACTCTTTTCGCCGCACGGCACTCACGAATATGTCTAATGCCAACGTGCCGATCCGCGTGATTCAGGAAATATCGGGGCATAAATCGCTGACTGCTCTCCAGCGCTATCTAGAGGTGAAGCCAGACCAGGTAGAATCGGCGATCTCTTTGTTGGTTTAGTTTACCCACCAGCACTTGAAGCAAAAGCAGAAGTAGACGAGGCGGGTGTTATGACTAGATCTTTTCGGTAAAGTTGGGGCTGCCGATCGACTGGAGCAAGCCAGTAGTCGTCGATCGGGCTATCTAGGTGGGGAAATAGCAAGAACGCGCCCAGGAGGTAATCGATCAGATTGTCATAGCTCTGGATACGGGTGAAAGATTGCAGTTGTTTAAGTGCTGCTAAAAATGCTTCAGACTTTGCCACTCCTATCGCCATCATCTCTCGTTCTTGCTGCCTGGAGAACTCGACTTTCGTACCGTGCCAATTCCACAGCAAGCAGCACTGCTGTAGCGATAGATGAAGCGGTTGCAGTAGCAATGCGGCGCGATAATATAGCCCAGAGCGCCTCAGCATATAGGGATGAATTGGGAAGGGAAGATTGGCACTCTCGCCTGCTTGGGCAATTAAATAGTGTAGCGAGCGCTGATTCAGGCGCGATCGCCGTTCTGTGGCGAATAACCAATCGCATCGACGCTCTTGTGCTAGGTGTTGTAGCAATTCTATTTCAGGAGCACACAGAGGTTGAAGATTGACTTGTTTGTGCAGGCGAGTGCCACTTTTGAGTTCGCGGTTGCGGATGATGTAGAGCGTTTTTCTGGTCAAGTCTAAGTCAGACCAACGCAGCCAACATAGTTCGGATGGCTGTAAGCATTGGCAGAACAGCAATAAGGCGATCGCCTTGTTCCTTGTGGGGTAGCGCGTTTTTTCCATCGCGGCGATGACGGCATCGACTTCGTGCAGGTAAAGAAATTCCCGCTCGCGGCGTTGTTGAAACACAGTTTTGAGCGGCGGCAGTGTCCTGGGCATGGAACGGATAGATTTAAATTTTTCGGTAAAGTCCGCTGTCGATTATGCCATAAGACTTGGAACCATGAAGAAGATCGCCCCAACTCACTCGATTGAGCCTTGCTCGATTAAGCCTTGAGAGTTTAATCTTTCAATTTTTTTAGATTCTAATTAGAAAATAAAATTGATATTCTAAATGTTATACGTACCAAAATCGCTATAACTCCTTCCTAGTCAACACTTTATTGCTGTTTAGAGTTTCTACAATTGATGAGAAGAACTCTCCTAAAAATTAACTTTGCTAATCCTATGCTTTTCTAAAAGCTGGAGAAAAATCTCTCAACTAATAATCCTCCATCTGCACCTAGCAATCACGACTTCAGCTTGAGTTATAGCACAATTATTAGGAGTTGAAACTTGCTAAAGGATACTGAATTAGTAGTTTTTGGAATGGCACCCATTTTTCATCTTTGGTATAAACTAGAATTCCATTTTTCCCTGCCTGACTAGCAAGAACTAATCCGCGCTGCCGTGCTAGCTCATACCATTCATTGAAGCAATCTAGTTCTACTTTTCGCTCGTATCCTTCATTGGGCATCCAGGTTTTTTTAATGGCTTCAACCAGGAAACCAGAAGGATTAAGCACCTCATAACTAGCTTTTGCTTCTTTAAGTGCATTGATAGCCATAAGCACTACTTCTTCTGGCTCTGCCTCGATCAACTTTTCTAAAGTGGAATTTACCCGAATTCCCAGCTTGTCTAACTCAGATTGAAGCTGGTTGCTGATGATTGGACAAACAGCTTTCTTCAAGCCTAGAGGTGTGACCTTGCTCTTTGACTCCACTCTTGGGCTTGGGCAAGCTGATTTTGAAGTCATACAATGACTCAGTTGTTCCCTCAGCTTTGAGTTTTCGGTTCTGAGTCCTTCCACCTGTTGTTTTAGGTCTATTACTTCAAAGGCTCTGCCTTCTACCACCTCAATATGGTCTCGTAATCCCCTGACCTCAGCTTGCAGATCGCTTATCCTTTTCTTCAAAGCTGTCATAATAGCTTTGTTGGAATCGTCGGATGCTCGCTGCTTTTGTGGCAATGCTTTGATAGATGATTGCTGCTTCCGAAGCTGGTCAATGCGTTGTTTAATCGCATCGTATTTGTAGAGGTAGGCGACAGATACGCCTGCTGCCTCGGCTACAGTTTGAAAGTTAATTTTCTTACCTTGTTTAACCATTAGAGAAATGGCTTTTTCGGTTCGCTGCAGAGCTTCATTTCTCTTCTGCTGGGCAGCACTTCGTAAACCGTCAGGATTGCCCTTCCAATTCATTGTCAGACTCCAAGGTGGCGATGATGTTTTTCAAGTTTGTCTTGACCTGCTCGTTCATCTCAACTTGACGAATCCAGCTAGAAGCTTTCGCTTTCTCAATTAGCTGCTCGGTCTGCGCCAATTGCTGCTGATGCTGGTTGATAAACTCAATAGTTGTGCGGAAGTCTCCACAAGTCAAGCAGGCATTAGCGTGTGGACATGGACCTTGAAGAATTGGACGGGCGCAAGACCCATTGGAAAGTGCTTGTGCTAACACGCTGCGTTTGAACCATTGCAGTTCGCTACGATCTAATTCTGGGTGATTTGATTCAACGACTTGCCCAGCAATATTAACTACCTTACTATTGTTTTGAAATCTCTCGATTTCTCGCTGGAGAGTTTCATCATGAATGTGGCAGTAAACAGAAGTCATTTCTGGACTACTATGTCCTAAAAAGCGCTGAATGATATGCTGGGGAACGCCTCTGTTAGCCATAGAAGTTCCAACTGTGTGACGAAAAGCGTGAGTTTTTCCCAAAGGGAAAATATTGCCAGAAATATCCCTGATTTCCATGACAATAGCTAACACATGAAGATAGCCCGAAAAGTCTCGGTCTCGCATTGGTTGTAGTCTAGGAGTAAAACTTTGGCACAATAGTAATTTCTGACATCGTTCTTGAATAGATTTTCCAATCGAGCCTTTTTTTGACCAGTGACCAAAGTAACTGTATTTAGAAAAAGTACAAAAAAGATAGGAAAAATCGGGCGACAAGTTTTCTTTGATATATTGCTGCTGCTTTTGGATAACAGTTGCTAATTCATTAGAAATCGGAATGATATGCTCTTTCTTCATTTTGAACTGATAATAGCTGAGCCACCAAGTTCCTACAGTATTCTGGCGCAAGCAATCAAGCTTGAGATTAATCAGTTCAGATACTCGCAGACCGCATTCCTGAATTACTAAGAGCATCCGCGCCATAGGCTCAGGTAGTAATTCAAGTTTTTGATTGACTTGTGACAAGATGTCATCCGGTATATATCGAGGTAGGTTTTTAGGAACTTTCGGAAAATCTTCGGGAAAGATTAGTGGTTCTTGAGTTATGTCTAACCAACCAAACCTCACACAATTTTCGAGAAAATCTTTGAAGCGAACAATGTAATGAGCTTTACCATCTGCCGAAGAATGATGTCTACTTAAATGGCTAAGATAATCGAGAACTAACTGGCGATTAATATCTCTAGGTAGAAGTCCTGGAGCATGAGATTCAATAAACTGGGAAAAATCTTTTAAACAATAAAATTTACCGAGAATAGTGTTGACTGTTTCTCGACTTAAGCAAAATCTCAACCAGGCTTTCAAAGCTGTTCTGAGCCAAATTGGGGAGATTTTTAAGAAATTTAACCGACGGTTCTCATGAAGATGAGTTGATGTTACTAAAAATTTTAACTGCCAAACATCTTGCTCAAATTCTGATTCAACCGCCCAGTTGTTCGGGGGCGAGTAGATTTTTTTAGGTGGCATTTAATTTCACTGGAGAGCGTTGTAAAAACAAACGGTACTCTTCTTCTAGGTCTTCATCTGTCAGATGAGTGTAGGTATTAATGGTAGTTTGAACGCTGGCATGACCCAGGCGCTTTTGAACGTGTGCCACGTCCCATCCATCACGAATTAGATCTGTAGCATGAGTGTGGCGAAATAGATGAGGACGCACATCAATTCCGGTTTTCTTTTCCAATTGCCTAAACAAGCTGGTGATGGCAGAATAAGTCATTGGACTACCTACTTGACCTGACCAAATGTTTACAAAGACATAGTCAGAATCGATATCTAGAGGATATTCTTCTATCAAGTAGTTTGAGTAAAGAGTCATCAGTTCTTTAGAAATATGTATGATACGCGAACGATGAGACTTAGCTCTCGTATCGTTGATATTGTCATTTCTCCTTTGAACTTGGATTTGATTTTTTCCGTTAGGATGAATATCTTCATGGCGCAGTCCTAAAACCTCTCCAATTCGCATTCCACTTTCATAAAGTAAGCAGAGCAGAAACTTGTCTCTTATACGTCTACAAGCATGAATTAACTGCTCGATTTGTGACTGGTTTAAAGTTTTAGTCAAGGTTTTTGGCTCTTTAAGTTTGAGTAGCCGCGTCTTGGCATCATTGCTTCTATTCAGGTGATGTAGAAATGATTTGTACTTTCTATTGTGTTGGAAACAAGTGCGGTAAACATCAATTCCCTTAATTGTCCCTAGACGCAACTGAAACTCGTAGAAGCCTACTACCGCTGCTAGAATTGCATTGATTGTTTTTTCAGTTCGCTTCGCCTCAACTGGCTTTCTTGGCGTAACTCGTGGATCTGCTGGAACCCGCAGCCAATGAATGAAAGACGCTAGATTCTCTAGTGTCACTTCCAACCAGTCAAAATGAAAATTCTGTAGGAATTCCCAAAATAGCTTTAAATGACTGGCATAGGCATGAATTGTATTGGGAGAGCGTTCGAGATTCTCTAGATAGCGCAAATATCTACTGATTGGTTCAACTGGCTGGTAATTATCATCCAGTACTAACCATGTCACGCGGTTGCTATTAGGAATGCGAAGCCTCTGAACCTTCATCGCCAAGTACACCCAAAATTAGTATTTGTCGCTTTGTGTATTATTTATACTACAAAACACTACAGTTTTCAATTAGATCGCACTCACCGACGCAAATATTCGGTGAGTGGAAACTAGCACAAGCTTGTCAACCTTATATTTTATTGACGTTGTTTATTGTGTAGAAAAGCTAAGTAATAAGTTTCTACAAAATAGCCTAGTACAGAGTTTTGTTGTTGTTGTTTATTTTGTTTAGATCTGAATCAGCGATGTTGTTAATAGTTAGAAAACAAAATTAAATCATCATGATTAAATCATGGCAATCGCTAAAAACAACAAAAAGTTAGCTGCTCAAGTCTCCAACAATGCCCCAACTGGCTCTGCTCCAGAGCGGTTACAGCAGTTACGGCGAGAGTTGAATCAGATTTTCTTGGAGCGTTCTAGTGCGATCGATGGAGTGCTAGCCGTACTGCTCAGTGGTGGAAATGTAGTTTTATTTGGTCCGCCTGGTTGTGCTAAAAGCTGGATGTTGCAACAGTTGTGCCGAGCGATCTCTGAAGCCGTATTCTTCGATCGCCTATTGCAGCCGACCATTACTCCTGACGAGTTACTAGGGCAACTGTCTCTGCGAGCATTACAGCAGCAAGACGAGTTAATCCGCAATACTAAGCGGCGACTGCCCCAAGCACACATTGCCTTTTTGGATGAAGTGTTTCGCGGCAACTCTACCAGTCTCAATGCTCTGTTGCGGTTGATGAACGAACGGGTATTCGAGAACCCAGAACCGCAGCCAGTACCGCTACTATTTTTATGTGGTGCTGCCAATAACGTTCCCACTGATGGAGACTTGGATGCGTTTGTCGATCGCTTCGTCTACCGTCCTTGGTTGCAATACGTCCGCAAGCTAAGTTCCAAGCGGGAATTAATTCACCGCGCCAGATCTAACATCAAACCAGAGGTAGTGGTGCGCCTAACGCTGGAGGAAATTAAAGCTTTGCAGCAACAAGCAGCAATCGTACATTTTTCCGACGAATTGGCAGAAGAGTTAATTAAATGTCAACTGGCGTTGGATCAGGAAGGATTTTTCTTTAGCGATCGCAAGTTGCAACAGCTAGTCAAACTGCTGCAAGCTCACGCACTGGTGCAGGGCGATGAGCAAGTCTACCCAGAATCTTTTCACGAATTGCTGCCAGATTGCCTGTGGCAAAGAGATCCCAAGGAGCGACAGAAGATCGGTCAAATTTTGAATGCTTGCGTCCCCGATCTCAACCAACAAGCCGTATCTTGGTACGATGCGGCAAAGGAAGAGGTCGGCACTGTAGTCAGGGTAGCCAGAGAATACGATTTGCGTCCGAACAATACAACCGAACAAAAATTGATCGAAGCAGCCGATAATGCTGCAAGTCGCTTGGAGAATATTGCTCGCAAGATTGAAAAGTTAATAGCAGAGAACAAGAGTCGCAATGCCCGACGAGCGCAGAGAATACTGACCGATATTCGCGAAGATTTGCTAGTAGAAGTTGGTGGCTATAAAAATAAAGTTTATCAATAGTTGGAATAGTTGGTTAGTAGCTTCTATTCGTTATGTGGCTCAATTGCTTGTTCGGGGTAGAGTTGCTCGTCATTTGTCACTTTGTACCACCAGTAACCTGAATTTCCATCGTCCATATCAAACCAACGTCGCACAATCTGAGTTAGGCACTCTTCACCATTCCAGTAGAGAGTCACTGACTGATATAGCTCGAACTTTGGAGCGCGGACTTCAATTTTTTCAGTACTATTCATCCCGAATCGAGTTACTAGAAATTTTTTCAGGCTGATACTTCAAGCACTTCTTTCTTCTTCACGCAGGGCAAAAGTGACGATCGCATTTATCTCCTCTTTTTCTTCTTTCAGTGTTTGGTATAGCTGCCAATTTTGTTGCAAATTCAACCAAAACTCTGGACTGTTGCCAAAGAATTTTGACAGCCGCAATGCCGTACTTGGTGTGACGCCACGCTTGCCATTCACCAACTCGTTGACTCGCTGGTAAGGAACGTGGATGTTGTTAGCTAAATCCTGCTGAGTCAGTCCTAGTGGTTCTAAAAAATCTAGCAGCAAGATTTCTCCTGGGTGTGTGGGAGGGCGATATTTAGGGATTTTCATCTATTGTTACCTCACGTACAAACGTCAATAATGATAATCGACAATCTCAACCGAATCCGCTCCCTGTTCCAACCAGACAAAACAAATTCGATATCGGTCGTTGATGCGAATGCTGTGTTGACCTGCTCGCTCGCCTTGCAGGGCTTCTAACTTGTTACCTGGTGGAACTCTCAAGTCGTTTAAAGATACAGCGGCATTGAGTTGATCCAACTTTCTACGTGCTACAGCCCACAGGTTAATCGGACAAGTTTTTCGTGCTGCTTTTGAGTCATTACCATCAAAAATATCTTCCGTTCCTCGATCTTTGAATGAAACAATCATGAGCGCGAGCGCTTAGTGCTAACATAATAACACGGATATTATGCTATCTCGAGCTAAAGATTACCAATCTCGCGAGTGCTTTTTGGCAGTTTGGGCAATTTTGACTTGAACTCATCAATTGATTCCGAATCTCATGCTGTTTGACTTTGAACCGCTAGTGTATCGAGTTGCGAGCATCTCTAAACTGTTCTGGCAGGAGTATATAAACTATTTTGAAGATGCTCGGACGATGGTGAAAGTAGGAACTAGCAAGCTGTTTGCCTTTCCCAGTTTTACCTTGGAAGTTTTTCATCGGCTTTACTACGAGAGCGAACCAGAGGAACTAGACCCGCTATCACCTGAAAGTGCTTGGGCGCTCTTATTGCATCGGGAGTTTCAACAACTCATCGGCTTTGACGAGCTGGTGCAGCAGTGTCAAGGCAACCAATTGGCAGCGGGACTGGCAACGGTAGAGTATTGTTGTCTAGTGTACGATCGACTACCGCCACCCATGCCTCGATTTGCCAATCCACAACAGTATCGGCAGCTGATTCGGCAACTGAAGCATCAGCCATCTGTTCCACCATCTCAAGTGTTTGAACAGATATTAACTTCTCCTCAAACAACTTCCCCAACTGGTTTACCGCTACCCACAACCAGACAGCAACGGGAACGATCTCTGTGGTTGAGGCAACTGATAGAAGATAGTAGCGATCGCTCTCTTGAATTAATCCAACTCCTACAACAAGAAGGAAAACAAGCTGTATGGCAAGCTCAACAATATGCCGAAAGTCTCGATGAAACGCAAGTTAGGCAAATGCTCAGGGTTGCCCTGAACGCCGCCCATGAAAAATTGAGTGAGGCATCTGGGTGGTTGGAGATACTGGGCTTGAGTTGGGGAAATGAAATGGGTGGAGAACGGAGCGTCTCCAGCGCCGAAAAAATGGCGCTAGCTCAGAAGATCGCTCTTCATGCCAAGCTCAAGCAGATCGCTGTTGTTGCCGGACGTTTGCAACAGATTGCCGAGCGCAAGCGCCGTAGCCAAGCTCTAGATGCCTTTGGGGAGATAACAACGGTCGAGTTAGGAGATAACTTGTCGCGGTTGTTGCCTACCGAACTACAGAAACTCTCCACTCCCGATCTCTTTCCTCTATTTGCATTGGGATATTACGATCGCTCCCTATTGCAATACAAGACCAGGGGGAAGGAGAAGCAGTGCAAAGGACCGTTGGTGGTGTGCTTGGATTCTTCTGGTTCGATGGATGGATTGCCCGACACTTGGGCGAAAGCAGTGACGGCAGTGTTAGGACAAATTGCCCAGCGAGAGGGACGGCACTTGCGAATCATCCACTTTGCAACTAGAGTTTGTCGAGTTGATGACTTTCCACCCCACCACCATGATTTTTCTCGACTGCTGGAGTCGATGCTGGCTTTTTACAATGGTGGCGGTACTGCCTGGGAACCAGCTTTATTATCTGCTACCGAATGTATTGAGCAGGAACAACAGTTCGATCGGGCAGATATTGTCATGGTTACAGATGGCAAGTGTGAGGTGAAACGGGAATTTATAGAGCAGTTAAAAATCAGGAAGCAACAGCGAGAATTTAATATTTATGGAGTCTTAATCGGTGGTGCGGGCGAGCGGCAGATGAAGCAGTTTTGCGATCGCATCTGGGTTGTTAGAGATTTCATCAGCGATGAGGTAGCGATCGAGGAGTTATTCTTACTGTAGTCCAGGTTCGACATGTACTATATGTAATGTTCCCCACTCAAGTCCAACCAATCTTCAGCTTATGCCTCTCGATCGACAACGCTACCCCCAAAACTGGAACCAAATTGCCCTGAGTGTCAAACAAGCAGCTGGTTGGCGTTGTCAGCATTGCCAGCAAATATGTTTGCGCCCTGGAGAAAAACCTGATTCACTCGCCCGTTCTGAGTGGACGCTTATCACTCTCTCAGTCCACCATGCCAATTTCACTCCAGAAGATAACCAACCGGAAAACTTGATTCCGCTATGTACTCCGTGCCATCTGGCACTGCATGCAACAGCCAGACGTAAAAATGTTTCACCTGGGCAACTGTCACTATGGTAATGTTCAAAGACAATTGGTACACGGATTGCTGAGTATTCAAAATCTTATACTCTCTAGAGCGTAAAACTCTTACTCTCGTTCTAGCTTTTAATCTAGCTCCAAACCTGACAGTTAACTCTGCTTTTTCCCTCTGGCTCCCCGTGATGTCGGACTGCGTCTAGTTGCGCCACCAGAAGAGGATTTGCGTCTCGCAGAAGCAGTGGTAGAAGATTTACGTTTGGCTGGTGGTTGGGCAGTAGTTTCTGGCTCTGGTTCGTCGGAGCGCTCTTCGGGTGTGGGTGAGGGAGTTTGGGGTGATGCTTTGGGCTGCGACTTTTGTTTTGTGGTTGATTTGGGAGAAGTTTTGTGCTGGTTGGCTGAGGTTGAAGTCTTGGAAGTGGATTTTGCTGAGGTAGATTTGGGTGTGGTTTGTGTCTCTACTGTCGGCTGTGGAGCAGCTTCTGGTTCTGCGGTCGGCGCAAAGGCTGTTTGGGATGATACTTCAGGCTGCGGCTTCTGTTTTGTCTTTCCTCTAGTCGCAGTTTTACCGCGAGTGGCTGGCTTTGAAGATTTGGCGGTTGTCTTAGCGTTTGAGTTGAATTTGGCAGTAGATTTGGCGGTCGTCTTACCAATTGATGCAGATTTGTTGGTAGTAGTTTCTGGTTCTACTGTTAGCTGTGGAGTTGGTTGAGTCTGAGTGCTTGGCTCGGTAGATGGTGGATTAGTCTGTTTCGGCGCGGCTTTGGGTTTTGATGTTGCAGCTGCACTTGGCTTGTTCTTGGCTTGGCGCTGTGTTGTTGTCTTTGCAGAAGACGCGCGTTTCTGCGTTGTAGTGGCAGAAGATTTACTCTTTGGCTTCGATGCAGAGCGATTATTTGATGATGGCGTTTTTGTCTCGGATACTTGAGTGGGGAGTTGTAACTCAAGGGCAAACGCGCCTTTAGTCTCGGCTGTGACAATCGCGAGCGTCATTTCTTTTTCGCGATCGTGCTGCTCAAATTCGGTTTGGAGACTGGGCAGTCCCATTTGTCTAGACAGTCGAGGAATTTGACTCGATTTGAGAAATCTTGCCTCCATCTGTGCGACTTCACCAGTTGGGTAGTAGTTGACTACCAGTACTCCCGCTCCTTGCGACTGGGCCATTTCTCGGTAATATTTGCTTAAGCTAGGCAATTCTGCGCTGACTAACTGCTTTAATTGTTGTGACTCGTCCATTCAAAAATCGGCTCAACACCAGAAAATTGCTTCTAACATCTACCATAACTGCCGATTTCACACTTTCACTTTCGTCCAAAAAAAGTTAATGGAACGAGCTATCAATTTTCGTCATTGAGGGAACAAGGGTACGATTTTAGCAATCGGTCACAACTGTGACCGACAAAGGAAACAAATGTATCAACGGGCTAGTTAGTCAATTTTTCCATCGCAGAAGATGTAATTCGTTTTCAGTCA